>DAOLKH010000055.1:0-8106 GCA_035331685.1 Pseudomonadales bacterium | reverse complement strand
GGCGATCATCGCGCGCGAACTCGGCATTCCGGCGGTGGTCGGCTGCGGCAACGCGACCGAGACGATTCCGGAAGGGCAGGTGGTCACGGTTTCGTGCGCAGAAGGCGAACAGGGACACGTCTACGCAGGCCGGCTCGACTACGAGGTCGCCAGTGACGATGTGAGCGTGATGCCGCCGTTGCCGTTCAAACTGATGATGAACGTAGGGAATCCCGACCGTGCGTTCGATTTCTGCCAGTTGCCGAACGACGGAGTAGGGCTCGCCCGACTCGAATTCATCATCAACCGCATGATCGGCGTGCACCCGAAGGCGCTGCTCGAATTCGACCGTCTGGACGGCGAACTGCGTGATGCGGTGGCGCGACGCATCCGCGGTTACACGTCGCCGACCGAGTACTTCGTGGCAAAGCTGAGCGAAGGTGTGGCGACGATCGCTGCAGCCTTCCATCCGAAGCCGGTGATCGTGCGTCTGTCCGACTTCAAGTCGAATGAATACGCGCATCTGGTCGGCGGGCAGCGATACGAGCCGGTCGAGGAAAATCCGATGCTCGGTTTCCGCGGTGCGTCACGCTATATCGATGCAGGGTTTCGCGACTGTTTTGAGCTCGAATGTCGCGCGTTGCGCTACATCCGTGACGAGATGGGGCTCGACAACGTGGAAGTCATGGTGCCTTTCGTACGTACCGTGGCCGAAGCAAGTGCGGTAGTGGAGTTGCTGGCAGCGAACGGGCTGCGGCGCGGCGAGAACGGCCTGCGTGTGATCATGATGTGCGAGATTCCGAGCAACGCTCTGCTTGCCGAGCGTTTCCTGGAGCATTTCGATGGCTTCTCGATCGGCTCCAACGACCTTACCCAGCTGACGCTCGGGCTGGACCGGGATTCCGGGCTGGTGGCCGGGATTTTCGACGAACGCGACGAGGCGGTGAAAATGCTGCTGAAATTCGCCATCGATGCCTGCAATCGCAGCGGGAGCTACATCGGGATCTGCGGGCAGGGACCGTCGGATCACCCGGATCTGGCGGCGTGGCTGGTCGAGCAGGGGATCCAGAGCATGTCGCTGAACCCGGATGTGGTCGTCGACAGCTGGCAACGGCTCGCGACACTGCATTAGGCAGCGAGGGGTGGGGGCGACTCAGCCGCGTGAGGGGCGGCGGACGGTGCGGCGGCGCTTGCGTATTGGCGTACGCCGTGCAGCGGGACGCGGTTGCTCGTCGTCCTCGATAGGCTCGCTGTCGTCGCTGATCTCGTCGCCGCTGTCCGGAGACTCCTTCGATGCAGGCTCATCGGCCCGCAGGACGAATTGCATCGCGAGGTCGAAGGCCTGTCGGGTGAACTGCAGTACGTGCTCGAAATCTGCGTCGGAAAGTGTGCGCGCTGCGTCGTGACGACGATAGATATTGATGAAGTTGCGTTCGCGCTCGAACTGCAACGGCAACCTGTCGATCTTCAATTCGTGCAGGATTTTCCACAGTCGCGGATGATAGGTGCGCGTGTACTTCAACACGAACGGCAGCGGATCATTGCGCGCAACCAGCGAAGCGAGACGCAGGATCAGTTCGAAGGAAATGACTTCGCGTCCGCTCTCGATCGCCTCCCAGGCGTTCCTGTCGCGCAGGTTCAGCGCCTCGCTGATTTCGAGTGCCGTCATGCCGGCGACTTTGCGTATGTCGCGCAGGGATTCCCCGGCCTTCGCCATCACGCGCAATTGCTCCGGCGTACGTGCAATGACACGGGCGGCGCTGATGCGGGTTCGTGAGGCCAGGCGCCAGGCCGTACTGGTCAGGTCGCTCGTCAATCCTCCCAGGCTGCCCAGGCTGCCCAGGCTGCCGAGCAGACTGCCGAGCGCCGACTCGCCACGAGAGGGTTCCTCGGGAGGAGGGGGGGGCGTGCGGGCTGGTTGCGGTTTGCGCGCACTGGGCGACCGGATCCTTTTTCGGCTCTGGCTGCTGGTGCTGCCCTTCATGCTGGTGTCTCCACGCTCGATCCGGTTCGTTGCCGATTGTGCACCCGTGCTGGCGTGAGTGTAGATCAATGCCGGGGCGTGAGCGCGGGCAGGTGTTCAGCGCGTGTGGACAACGCGTGCGGCGGATTTTGGCGGATGCAGCACCAGAATCTGGCCGGGATGGATCAGCGGACGCGACGGATCGAGACGGTTCCATGCGAGCAGGTCGGCCATGCGGACACCAAGGCGCGTCGCGATACGCGCGATGGAGTCGCCCGCACGGACCGTGTAGCTCTGCCCTGATATGGTCGGGGAAGCGGCTGCAGCCACGACAGGATCGTTGCCGGCGCGCACACGCAATTTCTGCCCCACACGCAAGGTCATGCGCGTGTCGATACGGTTCAGCGCCACCAGTTCGGAGGTCCGCACGCCGAAGCGACTGGCAATGGCAGACAGCGTGTCACCGGCGCGCACCGTGTAGATACCCTGTTCCTTCAGGGCCAGGGTCTCGCTGGTCGCAAACTGGCGACGCGGGGGAACCGCATCATCCGGCAGAAGCAACCACTGGCCTTCCCTGAGCTCGTCGCCGTCCGACTCGTTGATTGCTCGCAGCGCATCGACGCTCGTCCTGTACAGACGGGCGATCGCAAGCAGCGTGTCGCCCTTGCGAACGCGATAGCGTTCGTCCTGCCGTTGCCCCAGCCCACTCGCAGGTGCGTGTGCGAGCGCCGCGACGAATCGGTCACGGTCCTCGGCCGGAACAAGTACGGAGTTGCCGGACTGTGCCGGCGTGATGCCGCTTCCGTACGCCGGATTGACACCGCGCAGTTCCTGCGCGTCGATGCCGGCGCGCGATGCCACACGGTTGAGATCGACCCGTGCTCCGACTTCGACCGGAACCCAGGAAGCGGAGTTCGGCAGCGCCGACAGTGCGACGCCGTGTTGTTCGGGCGACTCGAGCACGCGTGACAACGCGATCAGCCGTGGCACGTAATTGCACGCTTGCGCCGATAGCGGCAGGGACCAGTAGTCGGTGGGCCTGCCGAGACGACGGTTGCGCTCGATCGCACGCTGCACGTTGCCCTCACCGGTGTTGTAGGCGGCCAGCGCGAGGTACCAGTCACCGTCGAAGCGTTGGTGCAGCTCCTCGAGATAGTCGAGAGCGGCATCCGTCGATGCGACCACATCCTTGCGCCCGTCGTAGTGACCACTTTGTTGCAGGCCGAGGCGCGCACCGGTGCCGGGTGTGATCTGCCACAGTCCTGCCGCCCGGCCAGGGCTGACGGCATTCGGGTTGTAGCCGCTCTCGATCACCGGCAGCAGCGCGATTTCGAGCGGCATGTTGCGCTTTTCGAGCTCGCTGACCACATAGTGCAGATACGGGGAGGCGCGCGCTTCCAGATGGTCGAACAATCGCTGCCGGTACGCGAAGGAGTCGATGTAAAGATCGATGCGTCCGTTGTCGACATCACCGCCGAGTCCGTAGCCTGCCCGCACGCGCGCCCAGAGATCCCGGTTCCCCTGTGCCTCTGCAGCGTAGGTTTCCAGCAGTGATTCGGGCACACAGCGCATGCCGTCGTCGGCGGCGTCTTCCTGTACCGGCCAGTATCCGAGCTGGTCGTAGATGCTGGTGCGTTCGCGCATGCCTTCCGGGGTTCCCGGCAGGTGCAGCGCAACGCGCGGAGCACATCCGGTGGCCAGCACCGATGCGACTGCGATGGGAAGCAGCCGCCGCAGGTGGCGGGCTACGACCGGGCGGGTCCGGATCATCCGCGAAACACGTCCTTCCAGGAACGGATCACTGCAAAGACATCCGGATCGCCCTCGAGTTCCCGACCGGCGTGTGTGACTGCAGCGGCACGTACCCCCGCCGTGTGACCGCGCAGGAACGGATTGGTCGCAAGTTCGAGCGCGAGTGTCGAGGGTACGGTGGGTTCACCGCGAGCGCGTGCGGCGCGGTCTGTTTCGCTGCGACTCCGCAGCCTTGCGTTGTCGGGCTCCACCGCGAGCGCGAAGTCGATGTTGCCCAGCGTGTACTCGTGTGCACAGAACACGCGGGAATCTGCCGGAAGCGCAGCCAGGCGTTGCAGGGACGCGTGCATCATGCGGGCATCGCCCTCGAAGATGCGCCCGCAGCCGCAGCCGAACAGGGCGTCGCCGCAGAACAGCAGCGGTGCCATCGTCGCATTGCCGGAAATGAAGTACGCGATGTGATCGAGCGTATGTCCCGGCACGACGATCACCGTTGCCGGCAAGCCGAGCACGTCGATCGTGGCGCCATCCCCGAGTGGTTCGGTCACGCACGTCGCGGGGGATTCGCGCGGACCGTAGACGGGTACGTTCGCATGGCAGGAACGCAACTCGTCGACCCCGCCAACATGATCGGGGTGGTGGTGTGTGACGAGAATCGCCGCAAGGGAGAGATTGCGCTCCTGCAGTGCGGCAATCGCCGGAGCGGCGTCGCCGGGATCGACGATGACGGCGCGACCGCGTCCGTCTTCGATCAGCCAGATGTAGTTGTCGGCAAAAGCGGGCAACGGATGTGCTGCGAGCATGGCGGCATGAATCCGGGGTCTGGGCCGCGCATGATATAGTGCCTGCCCCGCATTACCAACCCGGATTCCCGGTTCCACATGGTTCACTCAGGCCGGATCGCCAATGCCAGAAAAACAGCATGACGACGAGAACGCTCTGCTCGCCGACTGGTTCGACAGTGCGCTCGGTGCTCGTGTGCTCGCCACGGAACGCGAGCTTCTGGATGTGCGCCTGCCGCAACTGTACGGTTTCCACTTGATGCAACTCGGCATCAGTGATCGTTTGCAACTCTGTGACAGCAGCATGATCCGTCATCGCTTCGTGCTCGCACGCTCGCCTGCAGCGCGTGCGGTCAGCGCCTGTGCCGAACTGGAGCGACTTCCCATCGACGCTGACAGTGTCGACGTGGTGCTGCTGCACCATGTGCTCGAATACAGTGCGCAGCCGCACCAGTTGCTGCGCGAGACGGCGCGGGTGGTGGTACCGCACGGGCATCTGCTCGTGCTTGGCTTCAATCCGTGGAGCCTGTTCGGCTTGCGTGCGACGCTCGCACGTCGGGTTGCGGCGCGGCCGATCTGGCACGGAGCGACGCTCGCGGTACGCCGTGTGAAGGACTGGCTCGCACTGCTCGGCTTCGCAATCGAGGATGTGCAGTACCGGATGCACCTGCCTCCGTTCGACCACGCACCCACACTGGCCCGACTCGCTGGCGCCGATCGCATGGCTGCGCGCCTGGAACTTCCGGCGGGCGCGGTCTACATGATTCATGCCCGCAAGCAACTCGGCTCGCTGACGCCGGTGCGTCCTGTGCGCCGGATGATCCGCCCGCGACTCGCTGCACTGCCGCTCGCCTCACCGAGTGTGCGTGACACGACCCTGCACTGAGTCCGCACCGGATGAAGCAGGTCGAAGTGTTCACCGATGGTGCGTGTCGCGGCAATCCGGGCCCGGGTGGCTGGGGGGCGCTGCTGCGCTATGGCGAGAGTGAGCGGGAACTGTACGGTGGGGAAGCGCTCACCACGAACAACCGGATGGAACTGACTGCAGCGATTCGTGCGCTGGGAGCGCTGCGCGAGCCGTGTCATGTCGACGTGTACACCGATTCCCAATACGTGCGCGACGGCGTGACCCAGTGGATGGCGAACTGGAAGCGGCGCGGCTGGCGCACCGCCGACCGCAAGCCGGTGAAGAACGTCGAACTCTGGCAGGCACTGGAGCGCGAGGCAGCGCGCCACCAGGTGCAGTGGCACTGGGTGCGCGGCCATAGCGGTCACGAGGGCAACGAACGCGCAGATCGTCTCGCCAATCGCGGTATCGATGAACTCGTGTTCGACAAGGGGAGTGCAGAGTGACGCGCCAGATCGTTCTCGACACCGAAACGACCGGACTCGAACCGGCGCAGGGGCACCGTGTGGTGGAGATCGGTTGTGTCGAGATGCTGGACCGTCGTCTCACAGGAAGGCGGTTTCACCGCTATATCAACCCGGGTCGTCCGGTGGACGAGGGCGCCGTCGAGGTGCATGGGCTGACCGATGCGTTCCTCGCCGACAAGCCGGCTTTCGCCCAGGTGGCAGACGAATTTCTGGCATTCGTGCGTGGCGCCGAACTGATCATCCATAATGCTCCATTCGATCTCGCATTTCTTGATGCCGAGCTCGCATTGCTCGGTGAAGATCGCGGGTGCATGGCGGATCACTGCACGCATACCGACACGCTGGTGCTGGCGCGTGCGCGCCATCCAGGCCAGCGCAACAGTCTCGACGCACTGTGCAAGCGTTACTTCGTCGACAACTCGCAGCGTGAGCTGCACGGTGCATTGCTCGATGCGGAGATCCTTGCCGACGTCTACCTCAGCATGACCGGAGGACAGACCGCGCTCGAGCTTGGTGGCGATGCGCAGACACTGGTGGACGGGGGTACGCCGGAGGCACAGATACGCCGTCTGCCAGCCGGGCGGCCGCGCATGCGTGTGGTGACGGCAAATGCCGAGGAGGTCGCGGCACACCAGCAGCGCCTGCAGGAGATCGCCAAGGCGAGTGGAGGCAAGTGCCTCTGGCAGGAGTGATGGTTGCGGAGGGCGTCTATACTGGACCGGGCAACGGCGCATCGCGGAAGAGGGTCTGCAGCGCGCCTCGTGCATCGTCCACGGAGGTCCCCCGGTGTCCCGAGTCAGCATCGCGTCGCTGGAGATTGCGCGCCCGGAACTCGAACGTCTGATCGACAGGGCGTACGAATGTTGTCGGCGCTCCTGGCAGGATGATGCGGATGCGCGCGAGCAGTGCGTAACGCTGCTGCGTCAGGCCGACGGCGTGCTGCGCATGCTGGAACTGCACGATGCGGCACAGCTTGTCCGTGATATGGGGTTGTCCCTCGGCGAAGAACCGATTGCCCCCGGGCACGAGAACCTGCTCGAGGCAGCATTCCAGGTTCTGATGCGCTATCCCGCATACGTCTGTGCACGGCGTGAACCATGCCCCGAATTGCTGCGCCCGGAGAATGACGCGCTGCGCATGGCAGCTAGGCTCGAGCCGCTGTCAGACGCAAGCTTCCTGCCGGCTCCGGGCCTGCCTGGCTGCCACTGCCCGGCGCGCGAACCGGCAGCACAGCCGGATGTGGAGCTGCCGAGGCGCCTGCGCCATCTGTATCAGCTTGGACTGCTTGCAGTCGTGCGCGGGCGTTTCGATCCGGTACATGTGCACATGATGCGGCGTGCGAGCGACCGCATGCTGGAGCTGACAGGTGGTGGCGAGGCAGGAGAACGCTGGTGGTTGCTCGGTGGCGTGCTCGAAGGCTTCACGAACGGCGCCTTGCGAGCAACGCCGGAGCGCATCCGCGTACTGCGCACCGCGGATGGCTGGCTGCGTGCGTGGACGCGTGATCCGGCGCAGCGCGGTGCGGCGCTTCACCCGGAGCAGCGCAGTGTGCTGCTGTCGCTGGTGGCACGCATCGACGCTGGTCAGCGCGTCGACGAAATTCGCACTCAGGCGGGTCTCGTGTCGATACTGCCGGATGACGCAGCGCTGGCGCGCGAGCGCCGACGATTGCTCGGTGTGCCGGACGACGACGCGGCTGCAACGATAGCAGCAGTACACGAGGCGTTTCGCCGGGTACGCCGGGCACTCGATGCCACGACGCCGGGATCCGGCGCAGGCGCGGAGGTTCTGACAGAGGTGAACGCAGCTCTGCAGGGAGCGGTGCAGGCGTTGACGGCAGGAGGCCTCGCGGAGGTGGCTGCGCGAGTGGCGTCACAGTCCGTGCAGATCGAGCACCGTATCGGGACAGGTGTCGAAGCGTCCGCCGAGGAGCTGCAACGCCTGGCCGATGCGGTAGTCGAGGCGGAGGTTGCACTGGACGACTTCGCGCGTGCACGGGGGGTCGGGAATGCGTCGGTCGCGACCGCATTCACCGGTGATACGCTGACACAGGCACGCAGCATGACGCTGGCGCAGATACGCGAACATCTCGAAACCGCGAAGCGCGAACTCACTGCCGTCGTCGATGGGGGCGGTGCAGGCAGTCCACCGGCAAGCGTGCGCCAGGAGTTCGAGCAGGTGCGGGGAGCCTTGCGAATGCTTGCAGAGCCCGAGGTGGCGTCGATCGCGGAGCGGGCGTGCGACTTGCTCGGTGAG
>DAOLKH010000054.1:0-8127 GCA_035331685.1 Pseudomonadales bacterium | reverse complement strand
GCAGGGCATCGAGGATCTGAACAGCAACTTCGTCTCGATGAACGGCAGCCTGAAGTCGAGCCAGGCGATCCAGGCGTCGGCGCTGGTCGGACACACGGTGCTGGTCGATGCCTCGAGCGCGCGGCTCTCCACCGGCGGGCAGATCATGGGCAACGTGAACGTGGACAAACCGGTCGAGGATACGTTGCTGAACATCTACAACCAGGCCGGCGTGCTGGTGCGCCAGGAACTCATCGGTGCGCGCGAGGCCGGAGACATCCGCTTCGCGTGGGACGGACGCGGCGCCGATGGCGCGTCGCTGCCTGCCGGAATCTACCGCTTCGAGGCGCTGGGCCTGCGTGATGGCGAGACCGTTGCGCTCCCGACCACGCTCAGCGCGAACGTGAACAGCGTGACGATCGGTGCCGGCGGGGAAATGACGCTGAACGTCGATGGAATCGGCCCGATGAAGATCGCAGCCGTCAAGGAAATTCTCTGAAGTTCGCGACAGCGGTCGCACGATCACCGACACAACAGGAGCAACACTGATGTCATTCAATATCGGCCTGAGCGGTCTGCGCGCGGCAAGCACGGACCTCAACGTGACCAGTAACAATATCGCCAACGCGAGCACCACCGGCTTCAAGCGTTCGCGTGCCGAGTTCGGTGACGTTTATGCGGCCAGCCTGACTGGACGCGGCAACATCGGCAGCGGCGTACTGGTGCAGAACATCGGCCAGCAGTTCACGCAGGGAAACATTGCACTGACGCAACGGGATCTCGATGTCGCGATCAACGGCCGCGGCTTTTTCATCCTCAGCCAGGGTGGCGAGCGCACGTACACGCGCGCCGGTGTCTTCGGGCTCGACAAGGACGGCCATGTGGTCAGCAACACCGGTGGCCGACTGATCGGCTATGCGGCCAATGCATCGGGGCAGATCGACCTGGGTCACGAGGTGGAACTGCGGATCGAGGCCTTCAACATGGAGGCGAAGAATACCTCGCGTCTGCAGGTCAACTTCAACCTCGATGCCGCCACGTCGGCGATCGACGCCGGCATGTATCCGGCCTTCGATCCAACCAACATGAATACCTTCAACTACGCCTCATCAGCGACCGTTTATGATTCGGAAGGTGTTGCACACGTTGCGACCATGTACTTCCGCAAGGACCAGCCGGATCCTGCGATCGAGACCGGCGTGAACAACGACTGGTTCATGTGGATGGCGATCGATGGCGATCTGGTGAACCGTAACAACCCCGCCAACAGCACCGCCTCGCCGCTCGATCCTGCCGGCAACCACAGTGCATTCAGGGTGCGCTTCGATGAAAGTGGCAAGCTCGATCCTGCAACCACGCGCTTCGTGATCGACGACTGGGTTCCGGCATGGCAGATGCAGAATCACTTCGGGTCGAACGCCGAGCCACTCGGACCGCTCGGTGGCGCAACCTCGCCAACCTATAACGGAGTCGTCGATCAGGGGTCGTCAGACTTCATGTTCGAGATCGCCGGATCGACCCAGTTCGGTGACGAGTTCACGGTCAACTCGCTGAAGCAGGACGGATTTCCGCCAGGGCAGTTGGTCGGTACCGACATCTCGGATAATGGCGTGCTGTTTGCGCGCTACACGAACGGGCAGGCGCAGAGTTTCGGGCAGATCATTCTGGCCGACTTCCAGAACCCGCAGGGCCTGACACCGATCGGCAACACGCAGTGGGCGGAATCCTTCGAATCGGGCCAGCCTACACGTGGTCTGGCGACCACCGGCATATTCGGCACCCTGCAGTCCAAGGCTCTCGAGGATTCGAATGTCGACATTTCCGAGGAACTGGTCAGCCTGATCATCGCGCAGCGCAATTTCCAGGCCAACGCGAAGACGATCGAGACCAACAACGCCATTACGCAGACCGTGATCAATATCCGCAGTTGATGAGGCGCTGATACCCGTATGGACCGTGCGCTCTACACCAGCATGACCGGCGCGAAGCACAACACCTTCGCGCAGGCGGTGCATGCGAACAATCTGGCGAACGTCGCGACCGACGGCTTTCGTCGCGATTACGTCGCGGCGCGCAGCATGGGGGTGTGGTTCGGCGATGGCCTGCCGACGCGTGCCCATGCGCTGACCGAACGCCCCGCGACCGATTTCACGATCGGCACCCTGCGCGAGACCGGGCGTGATCTGGATGTTGCGCTGCGTGGTGCGGGGTGGATCGCGGTGCGTGCGCCCGATGGATCGGAGGCCTACACGCGTGACGGCAACCTGCAGATCACGGCACTCGGCCAACTGCTGACCGGCAGTGGGCTGCCAGTGCTCGGCAACGGCGGGCCGATCGCGCTGCCGCAGGCGAGCAAGGTCGAGATCGGCACCGACGGAACGATCACGGTGCGCGCGCTCGGTCAGGGTTCGGACGCACTCGCGCAGGTCGAACGTATCCGTCTGGTGAATCCACCGGCGCAGGATCTCCACAAGAGTGAAGACGGGCTGATCCGGGTGCGTGAAGGCGTGCGCGTCACCGCCGATCCGACGGTGCGCCTGGCTTCGGGTTTCCTCGAAGGCAGCAATGTGAATGCGGTCGAGGCGATGACCGAGATGCTCGGACTGGCGCGCCAGTACGAGGTGCAGGTGAAGCTGATGCGTACCGTCGACCAGAACAGCGAGGCTGCAGCACGTTTGCTGCAGGTCTCCTGACCGTCGTCACGAATTCCGGAGGGAAAGCGACATGATGAATGCACTGTGGGTCAGCAAGACCGGACTCAGCGCACAGGACACGCAACTGGCGACGGTCTCGCACAACCTGGCCAACGTCTCGACGGTCGGATTCAAGCGCGATCGTGTGGTTTTCGAGGATCTGCTGTACCAGATCCGGCGCCAGCCGGGCGCACAGTCTTCGGAAAACAACCAGTTGCCGTCGGGCCTGCAGATCGGCACCGGCGTGCGCATCGTCGGCACGCAGAAGGAGTTCACCGAAGGCAGCCTGCAGGTGAGCGGCAACTCGCTCGATGTCGCGATCAACGGGCGCGGCTTCCTCGAGGTGCTGATGCCCGACGGCACCACGGCCTATACGCGCAACGGCGAGTTTCACCTCAGTCGCGACGGCGAGCTGGTCAACGCCGACGGGCTGGTGATCCAGCCCGCGATCACGATCCCCGAAGGTGCGCGCACGATCACGATCGGCAAGGACGGCGTTGTGTCGGTGGTTCTGGCCGGTGACCCGCAGGCGCAGCAGATCGGTTCGCTGACGCTGACCGATTTCATCAACCCGGCCGGACTCGAGGCGATCGGCGGCAACCTGTTCCTGGAGACGACGGCCTCCGGCAGCCCGACCAATGGCACGCCGGGGTTGGACGGGCTCGGCACCATCGAGCAGGGGAGCCTCGAGAACTCGAACGTCGATGTGGTCGAGGAACTGGTGAACATGATCACCACCCAGCGCGCCTACGAGATGAACGCGAAGGTGATCGCCACCAGCGACCAGATGCTGCAGTTCATTTCGCAGAACCTGTGATGCGGGAGGGGACGATGAGGACAGGCTTCAGTGGATCCTCCGTCGTGGCAGCGGGACTGGCGCTGTTGCTCGCAGGCTGCGTGAGCACTCCGCTGCCCGAGATGCCGAACGATCCGGCGTACGCCCCGGTGGTCGCGAACGAAGCGGCCGCCGAATTCCACACTGCAGGCGCGATACGCCAGGCACGCTTCGGTACCTCGCTGTTTTCGGACCGGCGAGCGATGCAGGTCGGCGACATCATCACGGTGCGGCTGGTCGAGCGCACGGCAGCGCGCAAGGACGCCGACACGAAGATCGGGAAAAGCAGCAAGGTCGAGATCGGTGACGGCGCCGTGCTCGGCAAGGATGCGAAGCTGGGTTCGCTGTCGCTCGGCAGCAGTCTGAGTGGCGAGCGTGACTTCAATGGTGGTGCCGAAAGTTCGCAAAGCAACAGCCTGAACGGCAGCATCGCGGTCAGCGTTACCGAAGTGTTGCCGAACGGGTTGTTGCGTGTGCGGGGCGAGAAATGGCTGCAGCTCAATCGTGGCAGCGAATACGTGCGACTCACCGGACTGGTGCGCCAGGAGGACCTTGGCCCCGATAACTCGGTCGCCTCCACGCGTCTTGCCGATGCACGCATCGGATACAGCGGCACTGGCGAGCTCGCGGCATCGAATCGCATGGGTTGGCTGACACGCTTCTTCAACAGTGGATGGTTCCCGCTATGAATCGGACAGTACGCGCGTGGCGCAGGTTTTTGAGCGGGTCCCGAGCACTGCTGGTGCTCCTGCTGATGGCGCCGCTGGTGCATGCAGAGCGCATCAAGGACATTGCGGTGCTCGACGGTGTGCGCAGCAATCACCTGATCGGTTACGGCCTCGTGGTTGGTCTGGACGGCACCGGTGACCAGACCACGCAGGCACCGTTCACATCGCAGTCGTTCACCAGCATGTTGCGTCAGTTCGGCATTGCGTTGCCCGAAGGCGTGCGGTTGCAGTTGAAGAACGTGGCTGCGGTCGCCGTGCACGCCGCGCTGCCACCGTTCGCCAAGCCGGGGCAGACGCTCGATGTCACGGTGTCCTCGCTGGCGAATGCGAAGAGTTTGCGTGGTGGCACCCTGCTGCTGACGCCGCTGAAGGGCATCGACGGGCAGATCTACGCGCTCGCGCAGGGCGATCTGGTCGTCGGTGGCTTCGGGGCCGAGGGACGCGATGGCTCGCGGATCTCGGTCAACGTGCTGAACGCAGGGCGCATCGCCGGCGGTGCGTCCATTGAACGTGCGGTCGAGACCTCGTTCACGCAGGGCGGTGATCTGGTGTTCAACCTGATCCGGCCCGACTTCACCACGGCACGTCGCGTCGCGGAACGCATCAACCAGATGCTCGGGCCGCAGGTCGCCAGCGCCGTCGACGCGGCGTCGGTGCAGGTGCGTTCGCCGCAGGACGCTGCGCAGCGGGTCTCCTTCGCATCGATGCTGGAGAATCTCGAGGTCGACCCCGGCGAGGCGCCGGCGCGGGTGGTGATCAACTCGCGTACCGGGACGATCGTGGTCGGCAATCACGTGACGGTGGAGCCGGTGGCGATCACTCATGGCAGCATGACCGTGGTGGTCTCGGAGCGCCCGGCAGTGAGCCAGCCCGGAGCCTTCGCAGGGCGTGGCGAAACGGTGGTGGTGCCGCAGTCCACGCTCGAGGTGAAGCAGGAGGGCAAGCCGATGTGGAAGCTCGGAGCGGTCACCACGATCGATGAACTCGTCACGGCGGTGAACCGCGTGGGTGCCGCACCCGGTGACCTGATGGCTATACTGGAAGCACTGAAACAGGCCGGCGCGTTGCGTGCCGAGCTGATCGTGATCTGAACCGGTAGCGGCGCAGGAGCATACCTTCGATGAGTGCGGCGATGGCAGGCTCTGCAGCATGGACTGATCTTGGTGGCCTGCAGGCGATCGGCACGCTCGCACGCGGCGATCGTGCGGCCGGGTTACAGGCGGCAGCGCGCCAGTTCGAGTCCTTTTTCGTCTCGCAGATGCTGCAGGGAATGCGCGCCGCCAACGAGGTCCTGGCCGCAGACAACCCGATGCACAGCAACGAAATGCAGTTCCGCCAGGAGCTGCTGGATCGCCAGTTGTCGGTGTCGCTGACGCAGGGCAGGGGGATCGGTCTTGCCGATCTGCTGGCGCGGCAGTTGCAGCGTCAGTACGGCGCGCCTGCACCGACATCCGCGTTGCCGCCGCTGTCTGACGAAGCCCAGTTGCAGGCCCGGCGTATCGACAAGGCCGCGTCGCAGGCGCGCACCACGACGTTGCCGGCAATGGTTGGCAATGCGCTGCGTGTGCTGGAGCCGATCGCGCGCCGGGTGCGGGCACGCGTGGCGGAAGGCCTGTTTGCCGGCAAGGAGAGCTTCGTGCGCGCCCTGCTGCCGGAGGCTCGCCGTGCGGCGCAGGCGCTCGGCGTGGACCATCGTGTGCTGATTGCGCAGTCGGCGCTGGAGACCGGCTGGGGGCAGTCGATCCTTGCCGATCACACCGGGCGCAGCAGCAACAACCTGTTCAACATCAAGGCGGGCAGTTACTGGCAGGGTCCGTCGGTGGGTGTGACCACGCTCGAATTCGTGCAGGGCCTGCCGCAACCGCAGCGTGCGCGTTTCCGCGCCTACCCCACGCTTGCCGAGAGTTTTGCCGATTATGTGGGCCTGTTGCGCTCGCAGTCGCGTTATGCCGCCGCGCTGGCCAACGCCGACGATCCGGCACGCTTCATTCGCTCGCTCGCGCAGGCGGGCTACGCCACCGATCCCGACTACGCGCGCAAGGTACTGGATCTGTTGGGTGACGACGCGATCGCGGAGGCGCACTGAAGCATGGCGGATCTGCTGCGCATTGCGAGTTCCGGGCTGCTCGCCTACCAGGGTGCGCTGAACACCACCGGACACAACATTGCCAACGCGGGTGTCGATGGTTTCAGCCGCCAGCGCGCCGAGTTCGCGACGCTGCCCGGACGTGAACCGAGCGGGCTGGTGTTCGGCAACGGAGTCGATATCGAGAGGGTGTCGCGGCTGGCGGACCAGTTTGTGATCGGCCAGTTGCGCGGCGATACCTCGGTTGCCCGGCGTGCGCAGGTCTTCAACTCCTACAGTGAACAGCTCGATTCGCTGTTTGCCGATGCCTCGGTCGGAGTGTCGGATCGCATCGATGATTTCTTCTCATCACTGGATGATGCGGCCAGCAACCCGCAGTCGGGTGCACTGCGCAGCCTCGTGCTCGACAATGCCGGTGCACTGGCACAACGGTTCAATGCCCAGTATGCACGCCTGGCCCGGATCGACTCCTCGCTGAACACACGGATAGACGCGATCGCATCGCAGATCGGTTCGCTGGCAGAAGGGGTGGCACGCCTGAACGTCGAGATCGGCATGCGTGTGGGCAATCGCGGCGAGACCGTCCAGCAGCCGAACGACCTGCTCGACCAGCGCGACCGGCTGGTGCTGCAGCTTGCGGAACTCGTCGATGTACAGACCGTTGCCGACGGCAGTTCGCTGAATGTGTTCCTCGGCAAGGGGCAGGCGCTGGTGGTTGGAGCGGTGGCCGCCAGGACAGTCACGGTTCCCGATTCCATGGACCCCTCGCGGTTGCAACTGGGGCTGAAGGTGGGCGGCAGCACCATGGCGGTCGGTGGTTCGACCAGCGGTGGTGAACTCGGTGGCCTGTTCGCGTTTCGTGAACAGATGCTCGACCCAGCGTTCAATTCGCTGGGGCGTATCGCGCTTGCGCTGGGCACCGGGGTGAACGCACAGAATGCGCTCGGTGTCGGTCTCGACGGAAGGCTTGGCGGTGCGCTGTTCAGCGATCCGAACGAACGTCTGGCTGCTGCGTTGCGGGCGCGCGCGGCGGACGACAACGATCCCGCATCGACGGGCGGAGTGCGGGTCTTCATCATGGATCCCGCGCAACTGACGACCAGCGACTACCGGCTGGACATCGATACGGGTGGTGCCTGGCGCCTGCTGCGCCTGCAGGACGAGACTCTCGTCGCGAGCGGCGCGAGTCTCAACGACACGCTGACGAGTGTCGATGGTTTCACGCTCGATCTGAACCTGAGCGAGACCCCCCCCGGCAACTTTGTTGCCGGCGACAGCTTCCTGATCCAGCCCACGCGCCGCGGTGCGCAGTCCATCGCCACCGTCATGACCCGACCCGAAGGTCTGGCGCTGGCAGGTGCGGTGCGCGCCAGCAGTGCCACCGGCAACAGCGGCAGCGCAGTGGTGGGGGGTCTGCGTACTTTCGATACATCGACAGCGGCGTTCGCGACCGCGGGTACCCTGTCGCCACCGCTGCTGCTGCGTTTCACGAGCGCCACGAGCTACGACATCCTCGATGCGAATAGCGCTGCGGTACTCGTGGGCGGGTTGCCGTATGTACCGGGTGCGAGCAACACCGTGTTGTCTGCCGATTCCTCGGATCCGGATTATTTCGGTTTCCAGTTGACGCTCAGCGGTAACCCGGCGGCCGGAGACAGTTTCCGCATCGACTACAACAGTGGCGCGGCGGCGGACAACCGCAACGCGAGGCAGTTGTCCTTGCTGCAATCGGCCGCTACGGTCGGCGGGGCGCGCATGAACTATCAGCAGGCCTACAATCTGCTGGTATCCGGCGTAGGGAGCACC
>DAOLKH010000053.1:0-8202 GCA_035331685.1 Pseudomonadales bacterium | reverse complement strand
TTGTCGACCACGACGGCGTATCTGCGCAGCGATCGGCCGATGTCACGCGCGACCGCAAGCACGTAACTGAGATCCGCCGAGCCGTCCTCGCCGGGCGGAGTACCGACCGCGATGAAGATGTACTCGGCCGCCTCCACCGCCGCTGCCGTATCGGCACTGAAACTCAGCAGCCCGGCCTGTGTGGCCTGCTCGACCACCGGCGCCAGTCCGGGTTCGAAGATCGGTATCTCGCCGGCGCGCAGGCGTTCGAGCTTGACCGCATCGTTGTCGACGCAAACCACGTGGTTGCCCATTTCCGCAAAACACGCGCCTGTGACCAGGCCCACATAACCGGTGCCGATGACTGCGATACGCACGATGAAGCTCTTCGTCCTGACTGCCGTGACCAGCGGAAGTCTAGTGGAAGCTCCCATGGTTGTCAGATGCGCGCGCCTCTCGCACGGACGAAGCCAGTGCGCGGAGTGACGGGCATGCGCAAACTCTCTACAATTCACCTGCACTCACCTCCTCAGAGAACATCCCTTTGAGCAACAGCGCCGCGACTCGCAAACGCTGGACCCAGTCCTCGTTCACCAGGGAAGAGCTCATCGCCTGTGGTCACGGCCTGCTGTTCGGCCCCGGCAATGCGCAGCTGCCTACCGACAACATGCTGATGGTCGACCGCATCAGTCACATCAGCGCCAGCGGTGGGGCCCACGGCAAGGGCGAAATCATTGCGGAGCTGGACATCCATCCGGGGCTGTGGTTTTTCGATTGCCATTTCAGGGGCGACCCGGTGATGCCCGGATGCCTGGGCCTGGACGCCATGTGGCAACTGATCGGTTTCTACCTCGGCTGGAAGGGCAATCCGGGCAAGGGACGCGCGCTGGGTGCCGGCGAGATCAAGTTCACCGGCCAGGTACTGCCGGAGGCCCGGCTCGTCGAGTACCGTATCGATCTCAAGAGAGTGATCGAACGCAAGCTCGTGATGGGAATCGCAGACGGCACCATGGCAGTGGATGGCAGGATCATCTACACCGCACAGGATCTGCGGGTGGGACTGTTCACGCGTGTCGGCGAGATCCTGAGCTGAACGCAGCAGGCTGGAGGTGAGGTCGCATATGCGCAGAGTCGTCATTACCGGCATGGGCATCGTGTCCTGCCTGGGCAACACCAGGGAAGCCGTCACCGCCTCGCTGCGCGAGGGGCGTTCGGGTATCAGCTTTGTTCCGGACTACGCGGAACACGGCTTTCGCAGCCACGTCGCTGGCCGACCGAACATCGACTTCGCGGCACGCATCGACCGCAAGCAGTTGCGGTTCATGGGCGATGCGGCTGCGTACGCGTATATCGCGATGCAGGATGCGATTGCGGACGCGGGGCTCGAGGAATCCGAGGTGTCGAACGAGCGCACCGGGATCATCGCCGGCTCCGGTGGCGCCTCCTCGTCAAACCAGGTCGAAGCCGCCGACATCCTGCGTGAAAAGGGCCTGAAACGCGTAGGCCCCTACCGCGTCACACAGACCATGGCCAGCACCGTGTCCGCCTGCCTGGCAACACCGTTTCACATCAAGGGCGTCAACTACTCGATCGCATCGGCCTGCTCGACCAGCGCACACTGCATCGGGGTGGCGATGGAGCAGATCCAGCTCGGCAAGCAGGATCGCGTATTCGCCGGCGGCGGCGAGGAAGAACACTGGACGATGACCTGCATGTTCGACGCGATGGGCGCGCTGAGCTCCAGGCGCAACGCCGCGCCCACACAGGCCTCGCGCGCCTACGACGCCGATCGCGACGGTTTCGTGATCGCCGGCGGCGGCGGCATGCTGGTCGTCGAGGCACTGGACGTCGCGCTGGCACGCGGTGCGCGTATCCACGCCGAAATCATCGGCTACGGCGCCACTTCCGACGGCTACGACATGGTCGCGCCGTCGGGCGAGGGCGCGGTGCGCTGCATGCGCCAGGCGCTGAGCACCGTCGGGAGCCCGATCGACTACATCAACGCACACGGCACCAGCACCCCGGTCGGGGACATCCAGGAGCTGAAGGCCGTGGCCGCGACGTTTGCCGGCAAGCCTGTGCCACGCATCAGCTCGACCAAATCCCTGTCCGGACACTCGCTGGGAGCCGCCGGCGTGCACGAGGCGATCTACTCGCTGCTGATGCTGCAACACGACTTCATCGCGGCTTCCGCGAATATCGATACCCTCGATGAGGCTGCCGCAGGGCTGCCGATCGTGCGTGAGCGCATCGACGGCGCCGGACTGCAGCGCGTAATGTCGAACAGTTTCGGTTTCGGTGGAACCAACGCCTCGCTGGTGCTGCAGAAATTCACCGGATAAGCGGATCCGGGGCCGCGTCGTCGCCCGCCCCAGGCACCACGATCCGCGCCCCGGGCAGTCGCTGCGTCAGCATTGCTGCAAACGCCTGCTTCGCCGTCGGGTCACCATGCACGATGCGCACCTCGTCAGGGACACGGCGCATGCCGCGCACGAACGCGAGCAGATCGTCGCGGTCGGCGTGTGCCGAATAGCCACCGATCACGTGCACACCGGCGCGAATCGTGAAGCGCTCGCCGTCGAGTTCGACATAACCGCCTTGCGGACCGTACTGCTGGATCGCACGCCCCGGGGTTCCCTCTGCCTGGTAACCGACGAACAGGACGTCGGTGGCAGGGTCTCCGATCAGCGCTTTCAGGTAGTTGACGATGCGCCCGCCCGTACACATGCCGCTCGCGGCGATCACGATCGCCGGGTAGCGCGTTTGCTGCAGATGACGCACCACGCGCAGATGGTCCTCGTGACCATGCACGGTGCGCACCTGTGCGAATGACAGTGGATCACGCCCGGCCTCGATCCGCTGACGCGCCTCTTCGTCCCAGAACGGCTTGAGCCGCTGGTAGACCCGTGTGAAACGCGCCGCGAGCGGGGAATCGACCACAACCTCGAGCGCGTTCCACGGCAGGTCGGGCGCGGCTTCCTCACCGCGTCGGCGGTGGATGATTTCCTCGATCTCGTACAGCAATTCCTGCGTGCGTCCGATGCTGAATGCCGGAATCAGCACCGCACCACGATCGCGCAGCGCGTGCTCGATCACGGCTTCCAGCCGGCGAGCACGTTCGGCGCGCGCCTCGTGCACGCGATCGCCGTAGGTACTTTCGATCACCAGTGCATGGCAACCGAGTGGAGGCAGCGGTTCCGGCAGCAGCGGCGTGTGTGCGGCACCGAGATCCCCCGAGAAGATCACCCGTCGGGGTCGTCGCTGCGTTGCCGTGATACGACACTCGACGTAGACCGAACCGAGGATATGGCCTGCACGGCGCAGACGAATCTCGAGCCCCGCGCCGTCACCGGTCTCGATGCGCTGCCAGCGATTGCACGGCAACGGTCGCAGTTGCGACTGCAGACGCTCGAGCATGCGCGCGATCAGTGCACGGTCCCGTGTGGCGCCTACGGCGAGCGCGTCCTCGATCACAAGCGGCAGCAGGATCGCCGACGGCACCGAGCAGAACACCGGCCCGGTGAAACCTGCCGCGAGCAGGTACGGCAGGCGGCCTACGTGATCCAGGTGCACGTGCGTGACGACCAGCGCACGCACGTGTTCGATCGGAAACTCGATCGCGAGGCGCTCGTGCCCCGCGCCTTCACTGGAAGTCTCTGCGCCCTGAAAAAGCCCGCAGTCGATCAGGATCGACGCGGCTTTCGGGGCATCCGCCGCACCAAGTCGCAATTCATGGCACGAACCGGTGACACCTCGAACGGCGCCATGATGCAGGATCGTGAAAGGCGCTGCGTCCATGCTGCGGCAGATCTCACAGCAGCAGCACGCGCACCGGATCGCCGTACGCCACGGTGCAGCCGGGAGGCACCACCGCGAGGCAGTCGGCCCATGCCACCGAGGAAAGCACCCCGGAGCTCTGGTTCGGATACAGCTCCACACGCGCCACATCGCCATTGCCGACGATACGCGCACGCAGGTACTGCTGACGCCGATCCGGACGCGGGCGCTCGAAGTCCGCTGGAACCAGCACCTCGCGCAGCACCACGCTGCCGGTGAGCCCCTGCATGCGCTGCAGGTACGGACGCGCGATCACCTGGTAGGTCACGAATACCGACGAGGGGTTGCCCGGCAGCCCAAAAAAGGGCTTGCCGAGTACGCGCCCGT
Organism: Pseudomonadales bacterium; assembly: GCA_035331685.1. Classification (GTDB taxonomy): domain Bacteria; phylum Pseudomonadota; class Gammaproteobacteria; order Pseudomonadales; family UBA5518; genus UBA5518. Next base: position 4,059 of record DAOLKH010000053.1, on the reverse strand, counting down.
AGGCGAGCGGCTTGCCCGGCATGATCGCGAGCTTCCACAGGCGCAGCGTCCCGAGCTCCTCGACCGCGTTTTTCACGTGGTCCTCGTCGCCGACCGACACGCCACCACTGGTGATCACCACGTCGGCGCATGCCGCTGCATCACGCAGGCTGGCGCGTGTCGCTTCGGGCGTATCCGGCACCACACCGCAGTCGATCACTTCACAACCGATCTCGGCGAGGATTCCGGCCACCAGATACCGGTTCGAGTTGTAGATCTTGCCTGGCCCTGCGATCTGGCCAGGCTCGACAAGCTCATCGCCGGTGGCCAGTATCGCGACGCGCAACTTCGCATAGACCGTCGCGCTCGCCTGCCCGACCGATGCCAGCAGCCCCACGTGTCCCGGTCCGAGCCGCGTACCGCGCTCGACCACTACCGATCCGGCCACGATGTCCTGCCCGCGCCGGCGGATGTTGTCGCCGCACTCACCCGGCTTCAGCACGGTCACCACACCGGCTTCGACCGTGCAGTTTTCCTGCATCACGACACAGTCGGCACCGGGCGGCACTTCGGCGCCCGTGAAGATGCGCGCCGCCGTACCCGGCGCAAGCATGCTGCCCGTCGCACCGGCCGGAATGCGCTGGGCAACCGGAAACTCGCGCTGTCCCGCCTCGAGATCGGCGTGACGCAGTGCATAGCCGTCCATCGAGCTGTTGTCGGCTGGCGGTACGTCGACCGTCGCCAGCGCGTCCTCGGCCAGCACTCGCATGCGCAACTGTGCAAGCGGCAGCGTTTCGGTCGCGACGAGCGGTTCGACGTCGGCAAGCACGCGCGCGAGCGCCTCGTCGACCGGCAGCAAATCCCCCTGTTTGCGGTCCGCGCCCATGACGCGGCTCAATGCGCGTAGCGACCCAGCAGCACCGGCACGAAATTGCACGGGCTGAAGGTGCTGTCGAGCTGTTCGCGAATGATCTGCTGCCACGCGGTGCGACACGCAGCGGTCGAGCCTGGCATGCAGAAGATCACGGTGCCGTTGGCGAAGCCACCGAAAGCGCGCGACTGCAGCGTGGAGCTGCCGATTTCCGCGAACGAAAGCATGCGGAATGTTTCACCGAAACCCTCGATCTGCTTGTCGAACAGCGGCGTCAACGCCTCGGGCGTGGTGTCGCGACCACTGAAGCCGGTACCGCCGGTCACGAGCACCGCATGCACCGCGGGGTCGGCGATCCAGCGCGAGACGATCGCACGCAACTGGTAGATATCGTCCTTCACGATCGCCTTTTCCGCCAGTGCATGGCCTTCGCCCGTCACGCTCTCGGCAAGGTACTTGCCGGAAGTGTCGTCGTCCGCGCCGCGCGTATCGGAAACGGTAAGCACCGCGATATTCAGGTATTTGCGTTCGAGAATCGCAGGCATGAAACTCACTCCCCTCGATGGATGGCACATGGTCGCGCGACACGGTCGGGCGGGTCAACCGCACGGCAAGCGCACGCGCTCAACTGCGGCAATATTCGGCAACCACCGTAGGCAATGCGCTGCGCCAGGGGCGCTGCCGGATCCCGAAGGTGCACAGGATCTGCTGGCAGTTGAGGATCACGTGCCGGCCACCGCCGGGCGTGGCGCGCAACTGCACGCTGTCGCTGCGGATTCGCCCGTACTGCGACACCAGCGCGAGCACCGCCTCCGCGAAGTGGTATCGCGTCGTGACATCCGAACTGCAGTAATTGTAGGTACCCCACGGACTCGCACCGCAATCGAGCTGCAGGATCATCGCGACGACGACCCGGGCGACATCGTGCACCGGCGTGGGGCAGAGCTTGTCTTCCGGGAGCTCGACGAGCTGGCCGTGCTCGAGCTGCTGCATGATCTGCGTAAAGAGGTTGTCCCCATCCGGCGCGATCAGCGGGCCGCAACGCAGCACGATATGCTTCGGTGCGCGCTTCCTGACGTAGCTCTCGGCCTTCAGCACCCGCGCGCTGCGCGGCTGCGCACTGTCGGGCCGTTCCGTCTCGCGATACGCACCGCTGCCGCGCCCGGCATACATGCTGTCGTCGGCGAAATGGATCAGCACCGCGTCGTGCGCGCGACACGCCTTGGCCAGATTTTTCGTGACCAGCAGGCTGCGCTTGTGCGCGAGCGTGTCATCGCCACGGAACAACTCGTGCGACAGAATGTTGATCACCTGGGTGGCCCCGTGAAACGTGAACGCATGCAGCAGCAGCTTCACGCTCTCGAGCACCGGATCGTGGCTGGAAATGGAAACGAACGGGATTTCCCGCCCCTGGAGGTTCGCGGCGAGCTCGCGCCCGAGGCGGCAGTCGGCACCGATGATGACGGCCTTCATGCCGCCATCGCCGCCAGGGTGCCAGGCAAGGCGCGAGGGGATCGCGGATCGCTAGAACGGAATATCGTCATCCCAGTCACTGGTGACAGCAGCCGGTTGCGGCTGGGCCTGCCGCGCTGACTGACGTGGCTCTGCTCCATAGCTTCCCATTGCATCGTCAGGACCACCGACGCCGCTTCCGCCTCCGCGGCTGTCGAGCATCTGCATCTCGCTGGCGACGATCTCGGTGGTGTACTGGTCGCGCCCTTCCTTGTCCTGCCACTTGCGGGTGCGGATCGAGCCTTCGACATAGACCTTGCTGCCCTTGCGCAGGTACTCGGCAGCAATCTCGGCCAGGCGACCGAAGAACACCACGCGGTGCCACTCGGTGCGCTCCTGCGTCTGACCCGTGTTCCGGTCCTTCCACGACTCGGACGTTGCGATGCGCACATTCGTCACCTGTCCGCCCGCAGCAGTGGCGCGCGGCTCGGGGTCGGCGCCGCAGTTGCCGATCAGGATCACCTTGTTCACACCCCTGGCCATGTTCTCCTCCTTTTCGCGCACATGTTCGACTGCGGGCGCGCGACTACAACACGCGCCTGCAAGAGCTGTCAATCCGACGTGTCGCAAAGCCACGTGTGATCCCGGAGCGCTTCAACGAACTCCATCAATCAGCACTGGGCGACAGGGCATCAGTGCTGGTCATGAAGCGGCAGGATGCCCGATTGCATTCCCTCTCCCATCGCTCCATTGGCACAATATGCCGATCGCGGCAATACCGACCATACCCCAACCGCTTCGGAACAACGAACATACCCACCCGCAACGTAGTGCTCAGCGACCGCCTGCACGAACCCACTGGATCGCCGGTGCAATCCGGCCGTTGCCTGAATGCCGGCGAAGTGCCCGCAAGGACCCAGAGTGGAAACATCTGGCGACTTGCCATCGCCCAGGCGCTGGCCGGGGCAAACTCGACCGTGCTTTATGCCACGGGGGCGATCGTCGGCGACATGCTCGCACCGAGCCCCATGCTGGCCACCCTGCCCATCTCGATCTTCGTGGCAGGCATGGCGGCGTGCATTCTGCCCGCAGGAGCGATCGCCCGGCACCACGGCCGTCGCGCGGTCTTTTTGGCAGGAACCGGAGCCGGCGTGCTGACCGGGCTGCTGGGCACGCTCGCGGTCATCATGGGATCGTTCTGGCTGTTCTGCCTTGCCGCTTTCCTGGGTGGCGGCTACGCCGCCGTGGTGCTGAGCTTCCGCTTCGCGGCGGCTGACGGCGTGGCGCCCGAGCGGCGCGCACGTGCGCTCTCGCTCGTCATGGGGGGCGGCGTCGCGGCGGGGGTTGTCGGGCCACAGCTCGTGACCTACACCATGAATCTGTGGCAACCGCATGTGTTCGCGGCCACCTTCCTGGCACAAGGCGCTGTCGCTGCGATAGCGGCGCTTATCCTGCTGGGGGTGCGGTTGCCGATACCCACTGCCGCAGAGGTGGCCGGAGGCAGGCCCCTCCCGACGATCGTGCGACAGCCGCGCTTCGTTGCCGCGGCCATCACCGGCGCGGTTACCTACATGCTCATGAACTTCCTGATGACCGCAGCACCGCTGGCAATGCACATGTGCGGCCATTCGCAGGAATCGGCCAACCAGGGAATTCAATGGCATGTCATCGCCATGTATGGGCCGAGCTTCTTTACCGGAGGTCTGATCGAACGCTTTGGCGCATATTCGGCGCTGGTGAAAGGCGGGCACATCGCC
>DAOLKH010000052.1:4742-8204 GCA_035331685.1 Pseudomonadales bacterium | reverse complement strand
GTCTCTACCGTATCCGCCGGGCGCCAGGTCGAGAGGTGCGGTGTGGTGCGCAGGCTTGCGATCTGTTCCACCGGCTGGTGCGTGGGGCCGTCTTCGCCAAGTCCGATCGAATCATGCGTGTACACGTAGATGACCGGCACGCGCATCAGCGCCGCCAGGCGTACCGCATTGCGCATGTACTCCATGAACACCAGGAAGGTGCCGCCGAACGGACGCAGACCGCCGTGCAGCGCCAGCCCGCTCATGATCGTGCCCATGCCGAATTCGCGTACGCCGTAATGCACGTAATTGCCGGCGGCATCCGCGCCCGACACGCTGCGTGCCTCCTTCCACAGCGTGAGGTTCGAGCCGGCAAGGTCCGCCGAGCCTCCGGTGAGTTCGGGCAGCAGCGGGGCCAGCGCCTGGATCGTGTTCTGGGAGGCCTTGCGGCTGGCGATGGTCTCACCCTTGTGCTGGCAGGCGCGCACGTAGTCGGCGGCAGCGCGCTCGAAGCCTGCCGGCAAATCACCACGCATGCGCCGTTCGAGTTCGGCCGCCTGCTCCGGAAACGCCGCTCGGTAGGCGTCCAGGCGCTGCTGCCACGCCGCCTCGGCCGCGGCGCCGCGTGTCCTGGCGTCCCAGCCCGCGTAGATTTCTGGCGGGATCTCGAACGGCGGATGGTTCCAGCCAAGCTCGGCACGCGCAGCGGCAACCTCGGCAGCACCGAGCGGGCTGCCGTGCACATGCTCGGTACCCTGCTTGTTCGGTGCGCCCTTGCCGATCACGGTGCGGCAGAGAATCAGGCTGGGCCGCGTATCGTCCCCGCATGCTGCCGTGATGGCTTCCCGGATCGCCCGTGGGTCGTGGCCGTCGACGGAAGTGATCACTTGCCAGCCGTAGGCTGCGAAACGCTTGGCCGTATCGTCGGTGAACCAGCCGGCAACCTGGCCGTCGATCGAGATGCCGTTGTCGTCATAGAGCACGATCAGCTTGCCCAGCCCGAGGGTGCCCGCGAGCGAGCACACCTCGTGCGAGATGCCCTCCATCAGGCAGCCATCGCCGGCAAAGGCGTAGGTGTGGTGGTCGATCAACGCGTGACCGGGGCGATTGAACCGCGCCGCCAGCATCCTTTCGGCGAGCGCCATGCCGACCGCATTGCCCAGGCCCTGGCCGAGCGGCCCGGTGGTGGTCTCGACTCCGGGGGTATGGCCGTATTCGGGATGGCCCGGGGTCTGCGAGTGGAACTGGCGGAACGCCTGCAACTGCGACAGCGGCAGGTCGTAGCCGCTGAGGTGCAGCAGTGCATAGAGCAGCATGGAACCGTGACCGTTCGACAGCACGAAACGGTCGCGGTTGAACCAGTGCGGGTTGACCGGGTTGTGGACCAGGAAATCGTTCCACAGGACCTCGGCCATGTCGGCCATCCCCATGGGCGCACCCGGGTGACCGCTCTCCGCCTTCTGTACGGCATCCATGCTGAGCGCACGGATCGCGTTGGCCAGTTCGAAGCGTGTGGGCATGTGGGGAACTCCTGCTAGGTGATCGGAGGGGCAGCAATCGGCTGCCTATTGTCCCCCAGCATGCCTGACGGCGGAACCGCTGCAACAGCGCTTTGGTAATCCCGGCACAAACTATTTCATCAAAAAATTTCGATATATGCAGGCAAGCCCTGCTAGACTCCGGCCCCATGACGCTTGGTGCAACACCTATCCTGCCTGTCGGCGGCTATGAAGGCCTGAGCCGACTGTGTCGTGCGGCCGGGGATCCGCTGCGTCTCGAGATCCTGCGCCTGCTGGCACGCGATGCGTACGGTGTGCTGGAGCTGTGCCAGATCTTCGGCGTGCGCCAACCCGCGATGAGCCACCACCTGAAGGTGCTGGCGGAAGCCGGACTGGTGCATCGGCGCCGCGAAGCAACATCGATCTACTACGGGCGCAGTCACCGGGCTGCGTCCGAGGAGCTGGATGCGCCGATGCAGGCAATCCTTGCCGCCGCCGATCGACTGGAGCCTGGTGAAGCGACGGCGCACGGGGTCGCCGCGGTACAGGATGCGCGCGTTCGCAGCTCGCGCGATTTCTTCGCAGCGAATGCACGCAAGTTGCAGGCACAGCAGGAGCTGATCGCGCCGTACTCGCGCTACGCCGGGGCGGTCGGCGAGCTGCTCTCGACGCTGCTGCCGCAGCCGTGTGCGCTGGCAATCGAGCTGGGGCCAGGCGACGGCTGGCTGCTGCCGGAGCTCGCGTGCCGCAGTCAGCGCGTGGTGGCGATCGACAGCTCGGCCGAGATGCTCGAACAGGCTCGCATGCACTGTGCGGCAACGGGTCTCGCGAACGTGGAACTGGTGCACGACGACAGTACGCATGCGCGCTCACTGGCGGCCAGCGCAGACGTGGTGGTGGCCAACATGGTGCTGCACCACACGGCTTCACCAGCCGGCGTGCTGCGCGATCTCGCCACGGCATTGCGCCCGGGTGGACTGCTGCTGCTGAGCGATCTGTGCACCCACGCACAGGGCTGGACCCGCGAGACCTGCGGGGATCTGTGGCTTGGCTTCGCCCCCGAGGAACTGTCGCGCTGGGGCAGCGCGGCAGGACTGGACGAAGGGGAGAGCGTCTATCTGGCGCTGCGCAACGGTTTCCGCATCCAGGTGCGGGTTTTTCATCGAAGGGCTTGACGCGACAAGGGCACGATCATGAGCGAATACGCGACTTTCACCTCTGAATCGGTTTCCGAGGGCCATCCCGACAAGATGGCGGACCAGATCTCGGACGCCGTCCTCGACGCGATCCTGGACAAGGATCCGAACGCACGCGTCGCGGTCGAAACACTGGTCAAGACGGGCATGGCGATCGTCGCCGGCGAGGTGACCACCAACACCTACGTGGATCTGGAGCCACTGATCCGCCAGGTGATCCTCGACATCGGCTACGACAGTTCGGACGTCGGTTTCGACGGCGCCACCTGCGCGGTGCTGAACGCGATCGGCAAGCAGTCGCACGATATCGCGCTCGGCGTCGACGCAACCGAGAGCAAGGAGCAGGGCGCGGGCGACCAGGGCCTGATGTTCGGCTACGCCTCGAACGAGACCGACGTGCTGATGCCGGCGCCGATCACCTACGCGCACCGGCTGATGCGCCAGCAGGCAGCGCTGCGCCGGAGCGGCGACCCGCAGTGGCGCTGGCTTCGCCCCGACGCCAAGAGCCAGATCACGATCCGCTACGACAATGGCCGACCGATCGCCGTCGACGCGGTCGTTGTCTCGACACAGCACACCCCCGACATCGCACAGCAAAAGCTGCGCGAACTGGTCATCGAAGGAATCATCCGTCCGGTGCTGCCCGCGGAGTGGCTGCACGCCGGAACCAGGTACCACGTGAACCCGACCGGTCAGTTCATCATCGGCGGCCCGCTCGGGGACTGCGGACTCACCGGGCGCAAGATCATCGTCGACAGCTACGGCGGGATGGCGCGTCATGGCGGGGG
>DAOLKH010000052.1:0-4732 GCA_035331685.1 Pseudomonadales bacterium | reverse complement strand
CGCCTTCTCCGGCAAGGACCCATCGAAGGTGGACCGCTCCGCCGCCTACGCAGGGCGCTACGTCGCGAAGAACCTGGTCGCGGCCGGACTGGCCGACCGCTGCGAGATCCAGGTTTCGTACGCAATCGGCGTCGCCGAGCCGACCTCGATCTCGGTCAACACCTTCAATACCGGCAAGCTGCCGGATGCAAGGATCACCGAACTGATCCGCGAGCACTTCGACCTGCGTCCGCGCGGAATCACCGAGATGCTCGACCTCAAGCGCCCGATCTATCGCGCAACCGCAGCCTACGGGCATTTCGGCCGCGAGGAACCCGGCTTCACGTGGGAGCGCACCGACAGGGCCCCAGAACTCGCGAAGGCACTGTGACGCCGACGCCGACATACACCCGAGGAATCCGGACATGACTACTGCACAGCAAGCACCTGCCGACCACAAGGTTGCCGATATCACGCTCGCGGCGTGGGGACGGCGCGAAATCGCGATCGCCGAAACCGAGATGCCGGCACTGATGGCCATCCGCGCCCGCTACCGCCACAGCAAGCCGCTCGCCGGCGCACGCATCCTCGGCTGCCTGCACATGACGATCCAGACCGCGGTACTGATCGAGACACTGGTCGAGCTCGGCGCCGAAGTGCGCTGGTCCTCGTGCAACATCTTTTCCACGCAGGATCATGCGGCGGCGGCAATCGCTGCGCGCGGAATCGCGGTCTACGCCTGGAAGGGCGAGACCGAGCAGGAATACGACTGGTGCATCGAACAGACGATCCTGAAGGACGGCAGGCCGTGGCCGGTCAACATGGTGCTCGACGACGGCGGCGATCTGACCGCGATCCTGCACCAGCGCTTCCCGCAACTGCTCGATCGCGTGCATGGCATCACCGAGGAAACGACGACCGGCGTACTGCGCCTGCAGGAAATGCTTCAGCAGGGCGCGCTGAAGGTGCCGGCGGTCAACGTGAACGACTCGGTGACCAAGTCGAAGAACGACAACAAGTACGGCTGCCGTCACAGCCTCAGCGACGCGATCAAGCGCGGCACCGATCATCTGCTCGCAGGCAAGAAGGCGCTGGTGATCGGCTACGGTGACGTCGGCAAGGGTTCCGCCCAGTCCTTGCGCCAGGAAGGCATGATCGTGCGCATCAGCGAGATCGATCCGATCTGCGCGATGCAGGCCTGCATGGACGGCTACGAAGTCGTGTCACCGTATATCGGGGGCATCAACGACGCCAGCGCGGCCTGCGTCGACCGTGCGCTGCTCGGCCACACCGACCTGGTCGTCACCGCAACCGGCAATCGCGACGTATGCGATCGCCACATGCTGAGCGCACTGAAGTGTGGCGCGGTGGTATGCAACATCGGCCACTTCGACCACGAGATCGACACTGCCTTCATGCGCCGCGAATGGGAGTGGGAAGAGGTGAAGCCGCAGGTGCACCAGGTCTATCGCGACCGTGCCAGCAACGATCATCTGATCCTGCTTTCCGAAGGCCGGCTGGTGAACCTCGGCAACGCGACCGGGCACCCCTCACGCGTGATGGACGGCTCGTTCGCCAACCAGGTGCTGGCGCAAATCTATCTGTTCGAGCGCCGCTTCGCGGACCTGGAACCCGAGATGAAGCCGTCGGCGCTGTGCATCGAGGTGCTGCCGAAGCGCCTCGACGAGGAGGTGGCGCGGCACATGGTCACCGGATTCGGCGGCGTACTCACACGCCTCACGCCGGAGCAGGCGGACTACATCAAGGTGCCGGTCGACGGGCCGTTCAAGAACGAACAGTATCGTTACTGAGACGCGGTGATGACACGATTCCCCGCAGACATCCGGCTGAGCTGCGAATACTTTCCGCCCAAGACAGCCGACGGACGCGCGAAGCTGCTGGCCACGCACGAGGAGCTGAGCGTGCTCGCACCGGCATTCTCCTCGGTGACCTACGGTGCGGGCGGTTCGACGCGCGAGGCCACGCGCGACGTGGTGCTCGAACTCGCCCGCAGTGGCAACGCCATTGCACCGCACCTGTCGTTCGGCGGTGACGACGAATCGCTGGTGCTCGAGCTGCTGCAGACGTATCGCGACGACGGCATCCATCGGCTGGTCGCACTGCGCGGCGACCTGCCGTCGGGCGTGGGCGGTATGTCGCAACTGATCCACGCCAGCGAACTGGTGCGTTTCATCCGACGGCACACGGGTGGGCATTTCACGATCGAGGTCGCCGTATACCCCGAAATGCACCCGCAGGCTCGCGACTTCGCAACGGACATACGTTTCCTGAAGCAGAAGTTCGATGCCGGCGCCGACAGCGGCATCACTCAGTTCTTCTACAACGCCGACGCCTATTTCCATTTCGTGCAGGCCTGTCGCGCTGGGGGCATCGGCCAGCCCATCTACCCGGGCATCATGCCGATTCTTAATTACCAGAACCTCGCGCGCTTTGCGCACAACTGTGGCGCGGAAATCCCGCGCTGGCTGCGCTGCCGGCTGGAATCGCTGCAGGACGACGAAACCGGGATGCGCGAGTTCGCCACCGGATTCGTCGGCGACCTGTGTCGTCGCCTGCTCGACGGCGGCGCGCCGGGACTGCACTTCTACACGATGAACCAGGCCGCACCGACACTCGCGATCTGTCGCGCAGCCGGGCTGCTGTGACGATGCGCATTCCGCGCCTGTTCATCGGGCAAGCGCTCGTCGCGGGCACGGAGATCACGCTGCACGACGCGCCAGCCCACTACGTGCGCAACGTGCTGCGTCTCGAGCGTGGCAGCACGCTGCATGTATTCGACGACAGCGGCAGCGAATTCACGGCGGTACTGGAAACCATCGAACGCCGCTCGTTACGCCTCGCGGTCGGAGACGCACTCGCGACAGCCAGCGAAAGTCCACTCGGCGTGCATCTTGGAATCGGTCTGGCGCGCGGTGAGCGCATGGACTGGACCGTGCAGAAAAGCACCGAACTGGGCGTGGCGACGATCACGCCCCTGTTGCTCGCGCGCTGCAACGCGAAACTCGACAGCGAGCGCGGCGACAACCGCTTGCGCCACTGGCGGCAGGTGGCGATCGCTGCCTGCGAGCAGAGCGGGCGCAGCCGCCTGCCGTCGATCGAGCCACCACTGCCGCTCGAGGACTGGCTCGCTGCCCGTGCCGACATTCCGGGTCTGGTGCTGCACACCGTCGGCAACGGCGCGCTGGTGGCTGATCCGGCACCCGGGGCGGTGCGCGTGCTGGTAGGCCCGGAAGGCGGGCTCGACCCCACGGAATTCACGCGCGCCTGCGCGGCAGGGTTCAGGCCGTGGTCGCTGGGGCCGCGCGTGCTGCGCACCGAAACGGCTCCGGTCGCGGCGCTGGCGATCCTGCAGTACCTGTGGGGTGATCTGCGAGCCTGAGCCGGCGCGTGTTCGGGTACGCTCGGCTCAGCGCTCGACGCCGCCGTATTCGCGCAGCGCCACCTCGACCGCATCCAGATCCGGTATCGCGGCGTCCTGCCCGTGTACGCGCACCTTCATGCATTCGGTCCGCCCGGGCGTACGCTCCGGGTCGGGGTGCACGTCGGCGGCCGTCATCAGCAGCAGATGCGGCACGCCCTGGGCGAGGAGCGCATAGTTGCGCCATCTACCGCCATCACCGAGCGCGCTCATGATCACGATGCGCCCACCATGCCCGGTATCGCTGAGCGCGCCGCCATTCAGCGCCTCGAAGCACAGCACCGGAATCGTCGCCTCGTGCCAGTGCAGCATCCCGAGCAGCCACGCAGGTGCCCTCAGCGGTCGCACCAGATCGCGACGACGGATGATTTCGACCACCACCGCGCTCGGCAGCACGAGCAATTCTTCCGCGAGCGGGACCAGCAGCGCGCTGAGATCACGCGACGAATGCTCACCTGCCATCATGCCGTGACCTCTCTTCGCGCAAGCAGTGCGCGTATCTGCTCGAGCAGCACCGACTCCTGGTAGGGTTTCCCGAGGTAAGCGTTCGCACCCAGCGCAAACGCGCGTTCACGATGCTTGTCGCCGGTGCGCGAGGTGATCATGACGATCGGCAGGTCGCGCAGCACATCGCTCAGCCGGACCTTGCTGATCACCTCGAAGCCATCCATATGCGGCATCTCGATATCGAGCAGCATCACGTCAGGCACCTGCTCCTGCAGCTTCAGCATCGCCTCGGCACCGTCCTTCGCCGTGACCACCTGCATTCCTTCGCGCTCGAGAAAACGCGTCGTGACCTTGCGGACGGTCACCGAATCGTCGACCACCATGATTCGGGGAGGACGCTCGCCGTGACGCTGCGCCAGCACCCGCGTGCCGCGCTCGTAGGCGGTGAAGCCACTGGCCGCGTCGGCGCGCAACATGGCCGGCAGGTCGAGGATCAATACCACCGAACCGTCACCGAGCACGGTTGCACCGCTCAGCCCCGGAACCGTGCCGAACTGCGGACCCAGGCTCTTCACCGCGATGTCGCGCGCTCCCAGCAGTCGATCGACCTCGACTGCCAGCGCCTGCCCGCCGCCACGCACCAGCACCAGCGGCACGGTATCGCCGTCGATGCCGAGATCACGGTGCTCGTCGGGGTGCAGCACGGCGCCGAGGTAGCGAACGCGATAACCCTGGCCGGCGTACTCCAGCAACCGTTCATCCGCCGCGTACTGCGCGAGCTCATCGACGCGCAGCCGCACCACGCCGGCCACGGTATTCAACGGCAGCGCATAGGTTTCCTGCCCGACGCTGACCAACAGCGCGCGG
>DAOLKH010000051.1:0-8394 GCA_035331685.1 Pseudomonadales bacterium | reverse complement strand
CGCTGGCAGCGTACTCGGGCGCCGCCCAACGGATCCGATCATGTCCCGCATCCTTTTGTTGCTTGCCTGGCTCAGCCTCCCGTTCACGGGGGCAGCGCTCGCCGGCACCGACATCCTGCTGCAGGCACCGCAGGCCAGCGCACTGCTCGACGACGAGCCGCACTTCCTGCCCGTGGAGCAGGCTTATGCAGTCAGCCCGGAAGTCGTCGACGACCGGCTGCTGCTGCGCTGGCACATCGCCGACGGTTATTACCTGTATCGTGAAAAGCTGCGCCTCGCTCTCGGCAGCGAAGCCGCCATGCAGCCGGCGCCCATCACGCTGCCAGCGGGCGAACCTTACGAGGACGCCTTCCTGGGTGCGACCGAAGTCTACCGTGGCACGCTCGAGCTTTCGGTTCCGCTCACGGGCACGGAAACCCTGCTGGAACTCAAGTCGCAGGGCTGCGCCGACGCCGGGCTGTGCTACCCGCCGCGCACGCAACGGTTTCGCATCGACCAGGCCGGCGGCAGCGTGACCGAGATCGCCAGGCCGCCACGGCGTGCCGCGGCAGCGCCGAACCTCACGCAAACCGGAACCGGAGATGCGGCGTCGGCGCCGCTGCCCGAGCACGGCAAGCTGTTGTGGATGGCCCTGCTGGCTGCCCTGGGCGGCATGATTCTGAATCTGATGCCGTGCGTATTTCCGGTGCTGTCGCTGAAGGTGCTGGCAATCGCGGCCAAGGGCGGTGATCGCAGCGGCAAGGCACTGCATGGCCTGCTGTATGCGGCCGGTGTGGTTGTGAGCTTCGTGCTGATCGCTGCCTTGCTGCTCGCGCTGCGCAGTGCGGGCGAGGCGATCGGCTGGGGCTTTCACCTGCAAGCGCCACCGTTCGTCGCCGCGCTGGTCTATCTGTTCGTGGCGATGGGCCTGAGCCTCTCGGGCCTGAGCAATCCGGGCTCTGGACTGATGGGTCGCGGCGATGCGCTGGCACGGCGCGGCGGCTACGCCGGGTCGTTCTTCACGGGGGTACTTGCAACCGTGGTTGCCAGCCCATGCACGGCGCCCTTCATGGGTACCGCGCTCGGCTGGGCGATGACACAGGACACGGTGCGCGCACTGGTCGTGTTCGCGGCACTCGGCGCCGGCATGGCAACGCCATTCGTGCTGCTCGCACTCAGCCCGGCGCTGCTCGCGCGATTGCCGCGCCCGGGCGCGTGGATGGAGGGTTTCAAGCAACTGCTCGCATTCCCGCTCTACGGCGCAGCCGTATGGCTGCTGTGGGTGCTGGGCAAGCAGAGTGGCGTGAACGCGATGGCAGCAGCAGCCGGCGGCTGCGTACTGCTCGCGCTCGCGCTGTGGTGCCTGGAGCGCGCCAAACTGGCACGACGCCCGCTACCCGCCCGCGTGGTGGCCGTGCTTGCCGGCGCGCTGGCGCTGGCAGCACTCGATTCACCGGTGTTCCAGCATCACGCCACGCCGGAGCAGGCGGCGGCAGCCGAGGGCTGGGAGCCCTACAGCACACAACGCTTCGAGCAACTGCGCTCGCGCGACGCGGCGGTGTTCATCAACGTGACGGCCGACTGGTGCATCACCTGCCTCGCCAACGAGCGGTTCGCACTCGCCTCGCCAGTCGTGCGCGATACATTCGCCAGGCGCAACATCGTGTACCTGAAGGGCGACTGGACCAACAGCGACCCGCAACTCACGCAACTGCTGCAGGCGCATGGCCGCAGCGGCGTGCCTCTCTATATCTACTACCCGGCGGGCAGCACCACCCCTGCCCGCATCCTGCCGCAACTGCTGACGCCGGCAATCGTCGTCGAGGCACTCGAGCGCGCATAGCGCGATGCTGGCCGACTGCGATACCAGCCGGGCGGCACGGCCAGCGGCGCCACGGAACCGACAAACTGCCGCCATCCTGCAGCCATCGTGATCGAACTTTGGCGATCTATGGACGGGCAAAACGAATTCGTTCAGAATTCCGGCACCATTCGGCAGACCCGTGCCGCAGCAGATGCAACGACCCGGGACGCCCGCGAGCGAGACACGACATGCCGACCATACTGGTGCTCCACGGGCCAAACCTGAACCTGCTCGGCACGCGCGAACCGCAGACTTACGGTTCGGTGACGCTCGAGCAGATCAACCAGCGGCTGGCCTCGATCGCGGTGGCCCACGGGCATCACCTGCAGACCATGCAGAGCAACGCCGAACACGAGCTGATCGAACGCATCCACGCCGCGCGCTCCGAAGGCGTCGGCTGCATCGTCATCAACCCGGGCGGATTCACGCACACCAGCGTCGCGCTGCGCGACGCGCTGCTCGCCGTTGCGGTACCGTTCATCGAGGTTCATCTTTCCAACGTGCACGCACGCGAACCGTTTCGCCACCACTCCTACTTTTCCGACGTTGCGGCTGGCGTGATCTGCGGTCTCGGACCGCTCGGCTACGAACTCGCGCTGCAGGCCGCCATCGCACGCATCGACAACAACTGAACAATCACCGGGGACACACCATGGACATCCGCAAGATCAAGACACTCATCGAACTGCTGGACGGTACCGATATCACCGAGATCGAGATCTGCGAGGGGGAAGAGTCATTGCGCATCAGCCGCGGCCACGCCACCACGGCGTACCCGGCTGCCACCGTGGCGACACATGCGGCACCGGTCGTCGCCGCAGGACCCGCTGCAACGCCACCCGCAGCCGCACCTGCAACAACCCCCGCAGAACCGTCCGGGCATCTGGTGCGTTCGCCGATGGTCGGCACTTTCTATCGCTCACCCTCGCCCGGTGCCGCCGCATTCGTGGAACCCGGGCAGAGCGTGAAGGCCGGCGACGTGATCTGCATCGTCGAGGCCATGAAAATGATGAACCACATCGAGGCTGACAAGAGCGGCGTCATCGGGGCAATCCTGGTCGAGGACGGCGAGCCGGTCGAATTCGATCAGCCGCTGGTTAGCATCGTCTGAGACCCGGCAACCATCGCGTACAGGATTGCAGCCCATGCTGAAGAAAGTCGTGATTGCGAACCGCGGCGAGATCGCCCTGCGCATCCTGCGCGCCTGCCGCGAACTCGGCATCCGCACCGTCGCCGTGCACTCGCAGGTCGACCGCGACCTGATGCACGTACGCCTCGCCGACGAAGCGGTATGCATTGGCCCCAACCCCTCGGCACAGAGCTATCTCAACGTGCCGTCGATCATCAGTGCCGCCGAGATCACCGATGCGGTCGCGATCCACCCCGGCTACGGTTTCCTTGCCGAGAACGCGAATTTCGCCGAACAGGTGGAGAAAAGCGGCTTCGTCTTCATCGGCCCCACACCCGACGTGATCCGGCTGATGGGTGACAAGGTGCGTGCGAAGGATGCGATGAAGGCCTCCGGCGTACCCACCGTTCCCGGCTCCGATGGTGCATTGCCGGAGGACAACGACGAGATCCTCGCGATGGCGCGCGCAGTCGGCTATCCGGTGATCATCAAGGCAGCGGCGGGCGGCGGCGGACGCGGCATGCGCGTGGTGCACAGCGAGGCATCGCTGCTCACCTCGGTGTTCGTGACCCGCAACGAGGCACAGGCTGCCTTCGGCGACGGCACGGTCTACCTGGAGAAATACCTCGAGAATCCGCGCCACGTCGAAATCCAGGTGCTGTGTGACGGTCAGGGCAACGCGATCCATCTCGGCGACCGTGACTGCTCGCTGCAGCGTCGTCACCAGAAAGTGCTGGAGGAAGCGCCGGCTCCAGGCATCCCGAGTGCGGTCAAGCGCTCGGTCGCCGAAAGCTGCGTGCGCGCATGCCGCCAGATCGGCTACCGGGGTGCCGGCACCTTCGAATTCCTGTACGAAAACGGCCAGTTTTTCTTTATCGAGATGAACACACGGGTGCAGGTCGAGCACCCCGTCACCGAAGCGATCACCGGCATCGACATCGTGCGCGAGCAACTGCTGATCGCCGGCGGCTACCCGCTGTCGATCCGCCAGGAAGACGTACTGTTCCGCGGCCACGCGTTCGAATGCCGCATCAACGCCGAGGATCCGCAGACCTTCGCGCCGTGCCCCGGCAAGGTGAACCGTTTCCACGCACCGGGCGGCAACGGCGTGCGTGTGGACTCGCACCTCTACAGCGGCTATACGGTGCCACCGAACTACGATTCGCTGATCGGCAAGGTGATCGCGTGGGCCGACGACCGCGACGCCGCGCTGGCGCGCATGCGGGGTGCGCTCGACGAAGTGATCGTCGACGGCATCCGTACCAATATTCCGCTGCACCAGCGACTCGTGCGCGACGAGGCGTTCCGGCGCGGTGGCGTCAGCATTCACTACCTCGAAAAGAAGCTCCAGACCTGAGACTGCAATGGGGTGGCTGCAACTGCGCCTGGTCGCCACCAGAGATCGCGTCGAGCTGTTCGAGGACGCGCTGCTGGCCGCCGGTGCGCTCGCGGTCACGCTGGGTGACCACCGCGACGCGCCGATTCTCGAACCCGGCGTCGGTGAAACACCGCTGTGGCCCGAAGTCGATCTGACCGCGCTGTTCGACCAGGATACCGACCGGGCGCAGGTAGCTGCCATGCTCGGCGACACACTCGGCAGCAGCGCCCTGGAACTGCCCTGGGAGCAGCTGGAAGACCGCGTCTGGGAGCGCGAGTGGCTGCAGCACTTCGAGCCGCTGCGTTTCGGTGAACGCTTCTGGGTCTGCCCCGGCGACATGGCGGTTTCCGATCCCGACGCGACTGTGCTGCACCTCGACCCGGGCCTGGCCTTCGGCACCGGCACCCACCCGACCACCGCGCTGTGCCTGGAGTGGCTTGCCAGCAACCCGCCCGCAGGCGCCAGCGTGATCGACTACGGCTGCGGCTCCGGGATCCTCGGCATCGCCGCCCTGCTGCTCGGCGCCGCGCGGGTGGGGGCGGTCGACATCGACCCGCAGGCACTGCTCGCCACACGCGACAACGCCGTGCGCAACGCGTTCCCGGGCGAATCGCTGGACGTCGGCACGCCGCAGATGCTCGATGCGGCTGCTCCCGTGGACCTGCTGCTGGCCAACATCCTCGCCGGACCACTGATCGAACTTGCACCACGGCTCGCGCGGCTGCTGCGACCCGGTGGCACCGCAGTCCTGTCCGGCATACTGCACGAGCAGGCGGCAGAAGTGCTGGCAGCATGGGCGCCGTGGCACGAACACATCGCGACCGTGGAGCGCGATACCTGGTGCCGGATCGAGCTACGACGCACAGCGGGCGCCGCGCCGTGAGCGAGACGGTCACGCGCTGCCCGGGCTGCCAGACTGCGTTTCGTGTCAATGCGGAGCAGCTCGCATCGGCCGAGGGACTGGTGCGCTGCGGCGTATGCGCGCGGGTGTTCCGCGCCGATCTGCACCTCGTCGCCGACGAACCCGTGCCTGGCTGGCAGACGGGTCAGTCCGCCATGCCCGGCGCCGCGATCGAGGAGATATACATCCGGGAACTCCTGGGTGAGCATGATCACGTGGAACAGCCCGCGCCAATCGGCGTCGACCACCATGCCGCCGCCCCTGAAGAGACAGCCGTACCCGAGCCGGCAACCGGATCCGGCACACCGATCGACACACAGGCGGTAGCCGCAACCGACGAACCGGCCGCAATCGGGGAACCAGCACCCGTTCCACCATTCACGCCGCCGCCGATCGAGATCGACCAGACGCCGCCGCCACGACGCGCACACAATGCCGCCTGGGCGCTGGGTTGCGTGGTCGCGACACTCGCTCTCACGGCGCAGTACGGCTGGCACGAGCGCACCCACCTGCTCGAAGACCCGGCAGCCCGCCACTGGCTCGAGCGCGCCTGCGCAACGCTCGACTGTGCGCTGCCGCGCCCGCCCGCACCGCAGGCGATCCGCGGCGAGGCACTGCTGGTCCGTCCGGCACCCGATCGGGAAGGCGTGCTGCTGGTCGATGCGCTGCTCAGCAACCATGCCGCATACGCACAGCCCTGGCCCGGTCTCGCGATCAGTTTCCAGGACCTGCGCGGGCATACGCTGGCCGGGCGCGTGTTTGCCGCCGCCGAGTACCTGCCGGGGCCACCGCGCGCGGACATGCCGATCGGACAGGCGGTCGCCGTGCACCTGGAACTGCGCGACCCCGGCGAGCGAGCAACCGGCTACCGCATGGAAATCCTGCCACCGGCGGTGCGCTGAGCCAGCGACGACCGGCTGGCCCTTTAATCACCCGCCGCCCGCCGGTATGATTCCGCCCCCCCCGAGAGGGATTCCCGACTCCATCATCAAAAGAGGCATCAGTTGCTGCGCATCGGGCCATTCCGTTTCGACACCCGCGTCGTGCTCGCGCCGATGGTCGGCGTGACGGACACACCGTACCGCGCGCTGTGTTCGCGTCTGGGTACGCGGCTCGCGATCGCCGAAATGGTCGCGGCGGATGCACGGCTGTGGGATACGCGGCGCACCCGGTTGCGGCTGCAGCAGGCTGGGCCCGAATTGCCGTGCTGGGTGCAGATCGTGGGCAACGATGCACGCACGATGGCCGAAGGTGCACGCCGCCAGGCCGACCTGGGCGCGCAAATCATCGACATCAACATGGGCTGCCCGGCAAAGAAGGTCTGCAGCCGGGCGGCAGGTTCCGCGCTGCTGCGCGACGAGCGACTGGTCGCAGACATCCTTGCTGCGGTGGTCGCGGCCGTGCCGGAAGTGCCCGTGACGCTGAAGATGCGCACCGGCTGGAGCCCCGGCGAACGCAATGGTGTGCGCATCGCCCGCATCGCGGAGGACTGTGGCGTACGCCTGCTCAGCGTGCACGGGCGCACGCGCGCCTGTCGCTTCGAGGGCGCCGCCGAATACGACACGATCCGCGCCATCGTGCAGTCGGTTTCGCTGCCGGTGATCGCCAACGGCGACATCACGGACGCAGCACGTGCACGCGCGGTGCTCGCACACACCGGCGCCACTGCGGTGATGGTGGGGCGTGCAGCGCAGGGGCGTCCCTGGCTGTGTGCAGCGATCGACGCGACACTCGCCGGACAACCGGCAGGATGCACGCCGCGGGGTCCGGAACTGGCCGCGATCGTCACCGAACATATCGATGCGCTGCACGCCTTCCACGGCGAGACGGCTGGCGTTCGCATTGCGCGCAAGCACGTCGGCTGGTACCTGCGCTCATGCGGTGACGACCGCGATTTCCTGCACGGGTTCCACCGCCTGGATACGGCACGCGCGCAACTCGCCGCGGCACACGAACATTTCGCCGCCATCAGCGACGGCGAAGCGAGGGCAGCATGAACGGAAACGAGGACCCTGCGTGCAGGCAATGCGCCGGGGCCGACGAGCCACAGCAGACAGAGGCGACAGGCGAGCGGCACTCGCTGCGCTGCTGTGTGCGGATCGCGCTGCAGGGCTATTTCGCGCAGCTCGACGGCCAGATGGTCAGCGGCGTCTACGAGATGGTCCTCGCCGAGATCGAGGCACCGATGCTCGAAACCGTGCTCGAATACACGCGCGGCAACCAGACGCTCGCCGCAGAAGTGCTCGGCCTGAACCGCGGCACGCTGCGCAAGAAACTCAAGCGCTACGACATGCTGTGAACCGCCGTCGCGCACTTCGTGCGCGGCTCCAACCACCAGTGCACACGGACTGCTCTCCATGAACCACCCAGCCGATATCGTCGCGGTCCGCCGCGCCCTGATCAGCGTCTCGGACAAGACCGGCGTGGTCGAATTCGCGCGCGAACTCGCCACGCTTGGCGTCGAGATCCTTTCGACGGGCGGCACGCAACGGTTGCTGGCCGATGCCGGCATCACGGTGCGCGAAGTATCGGACTACACCGGTTTCCCGGAAATGATGGACGGACGCGTGAAGACACTGCATCCACGCGTGCACGGCGGCATCCTCGGTCGCCGCGGCGAAGACGACGCGGTGATGGCTGCGCACGGAATCGCGGCGATAGACCTCGTGGTGGTGAACCTGTACCCGTTCGAGCAGACGGTCGCGCGGCCCGATTGCGACCTTGCCACCGCGATCGAGAACATCGACATCGGCGGCCCGACGATGGTGCGCTCGGCGGCCAAGAACCACCGGCACGTGGGAATCGTCGTCGACACGGGCGATTACCCGCGCGTGCTGGCCGAACTGCGCGCACACGGCGGAACCCTCGCTGCGACGCGGTTCGATCTGGCAGTGAAGGCCTTCGAGCACACGGCACGCTACGATGGCGCCATCGCGAACC
Organism: Pseudomonadales bacterium; assembly: GCA_035331685.1. Classification (GTDB taxonomy): domain Bacteria; phylum Pseudomonadota; class Gammaproteobacteria; order Pseudomonadales; family UBA5518; genus UBA5518. The sequence goes on along the minus strand of DAOLKH010000051.1, from coordinate 203 downwards.
ATCTTGGCGCACTCGATACAAGCGGTGTGCGCAGCGTCTTCCCGCGCACCTTCAGCCTGCAATTCAGCAAGGCACAACAGATGCGCTACGGCGAAAACCCGCACCAGACGGCTGCGTTCTACGTCGAGCGCCAGCGCGGCGAGGCAAGCGTCGCAAACGCCCGCCAGTTGCAGGGCAAGGAGCTCTCGTACAACAACATCGCC
>DAOLKH010000050.1:0-8416 GCA_035331685.1 Pseudomonadales bacterium | reverse complement strand
CCGAGCGAATCCGGATCGTGGAACTCGCGGATGCGGTGGATGTGCCCGTTTTCACCGTAGCCGAAGAAGGTGGTCGCGTACTCGCCCTTGCCGTCCACACCCATGATCGCGACACGGCGATCGAAGCCGAAACCGCTGAGATGGTACGCACTGCTCGCGTGCGCAAGATGGTGCTCGACCGGGTGAAACTCCACCCGTGCGGGGTCGATGTCGAGTTCACGCAGCAGCGCGAAGATGCGATCACGGTAGCGGCGGTAGCGGCGATTGCCGTTCAGCAGCGCATCGAGGGCACGATCCGGTGCGTACCAGTGCCGCGCCGCGTAGTGCCAGCGCGCTGCGCGCGTGAGCGGGATCGGTGCGAACGGCACCGCGACCACGCGCACGTCGCGTGGCTCCACACCGGCAAAGCGCAGACAGAAACGCGCGGATTCCAGCGGCATGCGATTCTTTGCGTGCTTGTCGCGCAGGAAACGCTCCTCTTCGGCCGCCGCGATCAACCGCGAACCGATGTACAGCGCAGCCGACGGGTCGTGACCGAGCGCACCCGACAGGCCGAGCACCACGGTCTGGTCCCCGGCGGGAGCGTAGCCTGCAGCATGCTTCTTCATGATGTTTCCGGTTCCTGATCGAGAAGAGTGCCAAGCCGTGCGGCGGCAGGCGCCTCGAAATTGCGCAGCAGGCGCGCACGATCGCGCGCCAGTGCACGGCGCGTGCGCAGCACGCCGAAGCGCCTGCGCATGCCGTCGAGGTCGAGCGTCCACACATGTTGCGCGTCGCAGAGAAAGTTGTTGGCCTTGCAGTCGCCATGACTGCGACGCAGCACGGCGAGCGCATCGAACAGCAGGCGGAGCTCGCGCGCCACCCGCGGCCAGGCGGACGCATCGTCCAGGGCGGCAGTCAGCGGCACACCGTCCACATGCTCGGTCAGCAGGTACGCCGTGCTGCGCAGCGGCCCCCAGCGGCGCTCGAGTACCGCCACCGGCAGCGGTGTGGCGATTCCGAGCGAGCGCAGGCGCGCCGCGTTGCACCACGCACGCCACGCACGTGTGTGCTGCAGCGCACGCGCGAGCGCATGCCGCCAATGCTTGATGTTGTAGCGCTTCAGCACCAGCGCTCTCCCGGCGCAATCGATGCGTGCAACGGTAGCACTGTAGCCGTCCTTCAACGAAGCGCCCGCCTGCAGTGCGCGGTCCGGATCAGCGAGGATCGCCCGCAACGCCGGTCCGTCGTGATCACGGCGCAGCACACAGTGCTGGCGCCAACTGCGCTCGGCTGCGAACTCGGAGCAGTTGCGCGTGGACTTGGCCGCAAGCCAGCGCGCACGCCAGCGATCGCTGCGCCCGATCGCCGCACGCAACGACGCTGCTTCCGCACCCAGCGCAATCCACAGCGGCGTGCGAACCGCAAGCGGCAACTGGCTGCAGAACAGCGCGCGATCCGCATCGTGCGAAACCCACCAGCGCCGCGGGCGGATTGCTCCGGCATCGACCAGGTGGATCGTGCCGTCATCCGTGACGAGAAAATTGTCGAAGTGCGGATCCGCATGCATCAGCCCTGCGGCATGCAGACGTTCCAGCAGTGCGAGTGCCTGCCTCAGCAGCGGCTCCTGATCGGCCGGCTCGTGCATGCACTGTGCGAGCGTACGCGCACCATCGATGTACGAAGTGAAAACCGCATCGGGGAGCGCATCCAGCAGCCGCGGTGCAGGAATCGCTGCCGCTGCGAGCGCGGTCAGCCCGCACAGTTCGCGCGTGCGCTCGCGGCGGCTCGCAAACAGCTTCATCAGTTGCGTGGTGCCGCCGCGGGTCACCCGCGCGGTCAGCCGCCGGCCGGGCAGCAGGCGCAACAGCGCATCGACCCGTACCGTCTCGCCATCGGCAAGGCGCAGATCGAAGGGTGCGCCGAGTGCACGTTCACGCCGGAATACCTCGGCTGGAGTCAACACGCGCGCGAATCCGTTTGCAGCATGCCGTGCAGCACTTCCCAGACGACGTCCGCGCCGAGCCCCGCCAGCGTGCCGGATGCGCAGCGCAACTGACGCTGGTTTGCACCACGGGTACCGATCAGCTCGATCCGGGTCGGACCGTACAGTGACACACAGGGCGCGCCGAGCGCCGCGGCCAGATGCCCCAGTCCGGTATCGACCGCGACGCTGGCGCGTACCGCACAAAGCAGCCCGGCGACCCCGGCGAGCGTCATGCGCGGCAGCACGCGTGCCGCCGGCAGCACGTGCGCGATACGTTGCGCGCGGGCGCGCTCGGCTTCGTTGCCCCAGGGCAACAGCACGGCATGACCGGCACGCGCAACCTGCTCGCCGAGCGCGATCCACGACGCCTCCGGCCAGCACTTGTCCGCACGCGAGGTACCGTGCAGGAACAGTACGCCGCCTTCAGCCGACACCTGCGGCAGGCGCGCACGATCGATGCCGTAGCAGGGTTCGCCGGGCGGCACCGTGTAATCGAGCGCCTGGGCGAACAACTGCCGCGTGCGCTCGATCGCGTGGCACTCGCGGGTCACCGGGAAGCGTCGGTGGTACGCGCACGCAGCCAGCGGCTCGCGCACGCTCCTGCGGTCGTAACCGGCGCACGCTGCGCCCGTCAGCCTTGCGACGAAGGCGCTTTTCAGCAGGCCCTGCGCATCGATCACGAGTTCATGGGGCTGCTCTGCCAGAGCCTGGCGAAAACGCGCCCATTCACCGCTGCGCCAGGCAGCGAAGGGCGCACGCCGCCAGCGGCGCAGCGCGACCGGAATCACGCGACGCACGGCAGGATGCCATCCGGGAACTTCGGCGAACGCTTCCTCGACCACCCAGTCGACCTGCAACCCGGGCCGCGCGCCGAGCGCGTCCCCAAGCGCCGGCAGCGTGTGGATCACGTCACCGAGTGAGGACATCTTGACGAGCAGCAGCCTCACCGGGGCCCTCCGATACCAGCGTCGCGCACCACTCAGCGTCCGGCGAGCCGCAGCACCGCTGCCGCGACAGGCCCCGGAAGCTGATCCTGCAGGCAGCGGTAATGCCCGTAGCGGCATGTGCGATCGAAACACGGCACGCAGTCCAGCGACGAAGTGAACAGCACCGGATCGTCGACGAGCGGCGGCGTGAAACGCGGCGAACTGCCGCCGTAGACGACCGCCAGCGGTCGTCCCAGCGCTGCGGCCACGTGCATCAGGCCCGAATCGTTGCTGAGTACCGCACTGGCACAGGCGAGCAGATCGATTGCGTCGGCCAGTGTGGTATGGCCGGCAAGGTCCGCGCAGTGGAGCTGCGCCTGTGCAGCAAGCGCTGCACGAATGCCCGCCGTCACGCTGCGATCACCGGTCGAGCCGAACAGCCAGACCTGCATGCCGGCTTCGATCGCTGCGGCAGCCACTGCCGCGAAATGCGTTTCCGGCCAGCGCTTGGTCGGACCGAATTCCGCCCCCGGGCAGCAGGCAAGCACCGGCCGCACCGATTCCAGCCCGAGGCGTGCGCGCAATGCGATGGCTGCCGCCACATCGGCGCGAAGACGCGGCCGCGGAGGCTCGGGCAGCGCCGCACCGGCATCGACACCCAGCGCCACGAAACGCTGCACCATCAGCGGCAGGCGCTCGGGATCGAGGCGGCGCAGATCGTTCAGCAGGCCGTAACGCAACTCGCCGCGCCAGCCGGTGCGCCGCGGGATGGCCGCGAACCACGGCACCAGTGCCGACTTCAGCGAATTGGGCAGCACGATTGCCTGCACGTAGCCACGCCCGCGCAGCTCGAGGCCAGCCTGGCGGCGCCCCGCGAGCGCGAGCTCACCGTGCGCGAACGGCAGTGGAATGGCGCTGCGCACTTCTGGCATGCGCGCGAGCAGGTCGGCGCACCAGCGCGGCGCGAGCACGTCGAGCGGAGGATTGCCGGGGCGCGCCGCGAGCACGCGAAACAACGACTGCGCCATCACCATGTCACCGACCCACGACGGGCCGACGACCAGGATCGGTGCACTGCCCGCGGGAGCGCTCACCGGCGCCACGCTGCCCATGCGCCGCCAGGGCTCCGCTACGGCTCAGCCGGCGACTGGCGTGCGCCACTCCGGGTGGTCGGCGCGGGCGCCGCGCACCAGATCGAAGTAGCGCGACTGCAGTTCGGTGGTGATCGGGCCGCGACGGCCGCTGCCGATCGTGCGTCCATCGAGTTCGCGGATCGGAACCACCTCGGCCGCGGTGCCGGTGAAGAATGCCTCGTCGGCGATGTAGATCTCGTCACGCGTGATGCGCCGCTCCACCAGCTCCAGACCGAGTTCGCCGATCAGGCGGATGATCGTGTCGCGCGTGATGCCCTCGAGGCACGAGGTCAGTTCGGGCGTGTGGATGCGCCCGCCGCGCACCACGAAGATGTTTTCGCCACTGCCCTCTGCCACGTAGCCTTCGTTGTCGAGCAGCAGTGCTTCCTCGCAACCGCTGTCGAGTGCCTCGCGCAGCGCCAGCATCGAGTTCGTGTAGTTCCCGACCGCCTTCGCCTTGCACATCGTGATGTTCACGTGGTGGCGGGTATACGAGGAGGTGCGCACCTTGATGCCGCGCTCGCGCGCCTCGGGGTCCATGTACGACGGCCACTCCCACGCCGCGACCACGACGTGCGTCCTGAGGTTGTCGGCACGCAGCCCCATGCCCTCGGAACCGAGGTAGGCCAGCGGGCGCAGATACGCCTCGGCAAGGCCGTTCTCGCGCACCACGGTGCGCTGTGCCTCGTTCAGCGTCTCGCGATCGAACGGCATGTTCATGCGCAGGATGTGCGCCGAGCGCAACAGACGATCGGTGTGCTCCTGCAGGCGGAAGATGCAGGTGCCACGATCGGCGGTATGGTAGGCACGCACGCCCTCGAAGACGCCGAGCCCGTAATGCAGGGTGTGCGTCAGCACATGGGTACGCGCCTCGCGCCACGGCACCAGCTCGCCGTCGAACCAGATCACGCCGTCCCGGTCGTCGAAAGTCATCTGCTCGTCTCCTCGCTCGCTGCATCGCCCAGCAGTACGGCCCAGATACGCGCGACCTCGTCACGCAACTGCTGGAATTCCGCGGCTGGCACGATTTCGTCCTGCTGCTGAAGGGTGAGTCGGTGCACCGCGGCGCGATACACCTTGTAGGCTTCGGTGAGCACCCCCGCGTCGTGCGGCGCCATCAGGCCGCTCTCGTTCAGTGCCTCGAGAATGCGGATGTTGTCCGTGTAGACGCTCAACGCTGCCTGATTCGTGGACCAGGCAAGCGCGCAGTATTGAACCATGAATTCGATATCGACGATACCGCCGACACTCTGCTTGATATGGAAACGCGGACTTTTACCGCCGCTGGTATCGGGCTTCAGCAGGTGTGCGCGCATCTTCCCGCGCATCGCCAGCACCTCGTCACGCAACTGCCCGGGGTCGCGCCGCATGGCGAGCACCTCACGCCGGAAGCGTTCGAAACGCTCGGCCAGACGCTCGCAGCCGGCAACCGGGCGCGCGCGCACCAGTGCCTGGTGCTCCCAGGTCCACGCCTGCTCGAGCTGATAGGCACGAAACGCCCGGAACGAGGACACCAGCAGGCCGGACGCGCCCGAGGGGCGCAGCCGCATGTCGACCTCGTAGAGCTGACCCAGCGGGGTGTAGGCGGTCAGCATGTGGATGATGCGCTGCCCGAGGCGGGTGAAGAAGACGCTGTTCTCGATCGTGCGCGCGCCGTCGGTGCCCAGCGATTCGTCGGCGTCGTGCAGAAACACCAGGTCCAGATCGGAACCGTGACCGAGCTCGATACCGCCGAGCTTGCCGTAGGCAATGATCACGAAATCCGGGGCGCACGGCTCGCCCGGTGTGCGCTGCGGCGTGCCGTGGCGTGCAACGAGGTCGTGCCAGGCGATCGTAAGCACGTGCCCGAGGATCGTCTCGGCAAGAAAACTCAGATAATCGCTGACCTTCATCAACGGCAGCGCCCCGGTAAGCTCGGACGCCGCGCAGCGCAGGCTGTGCGCGAGCTTGAAGTAGCGCAGGCCCTCCATCTGCGCTTCCAGGTCACCCAGCGGCACTCGCAGCATGTGCTCACGCAACTCGGCTGCCAGCGCAGCGCGCTCCGGCAGCCGGTACAGTGCCCGGCGGTCGATCAGCTCGTCGAGCAGCACCGGGTGATTGGCCAGTTCCTGCGCGATCCATGGACTCGCACTGCACAGGGTGACGAGCTGCTCGAGCGCGGCCGGATTCTCCTCGAGCAGCACCAGGTAGGCGCTGCGCCGCAACACCGACTCGACCAGCGCCATGGTGCGCGCGACGACCCGCGACGGATGGCGGTCGGCCGCGGCTGCCGCCAGCAGCAACGGCATGAAGCGTTCGAGGCGCTCGCGCCCTGCCGCCTGCAGGGTCTTCACGCGCGGCGAACCGCGCAACCCCACGAGAAGATTCAGCGTGGCAGCGGGTTCCTCGAAGCCGGCAGCGTCGAGCAGCTCGAGCAGCGAGGTTTCGTCCTTCTCCTGTGTCCACAGCGCGCGCCAGCGCTCTGCAACATCACCCGGCTGCTCCTCCTGCGGCGAAGCCACCACATCGGCGAAGTGTGCACGCACTCGCGCGCGGTGCTGCTCCAGCGCATGCAGGAAGGCATCCACGTCCGCACAACCCAGTGCGAAAGCCAGTCGCAGCCGCCCCGGCTCGTCGTCGGGAAGTGCCTGCGTCTGCTGATCTTCGCGCGCCTGCAGCGCGTGTTCGGTATTGCGCAGAAACACGTACGCATCGTGCAGCTCGTGGACAGCCGTCGCCGGCAGGCAGCCCAGCTCGCCGAGAACGTCGAGCACTGTGAGCAGCGCGCGCTGCTGCAGCCGCGGCTCGCGCCCACCGCGGATCAACTGGAACGACTGCACGATGAACTCGACCTCCCGGATGCCGCCGGAGCCGAGCTTCACGTCCGTGGCCTTGCCGCGACGCTGTACCTCGCGATTGATCATCGCCTTCATCGCACGCAGCGCCTCGATGGCGCCGAAGTCGATGTAGCGACGGTAGGTGAACGGGCGCAGTGCCGCCAGCAAGCGCTCGCCGGCCACGCGGTCGCCGGCGACCGGACGCGCCTTCACCATTGCATAGCGCTCCCAGTCCCGACCCTGGCTCTGGTAGTACTGCTCCATCGCGTCGAAGCCGAGCGCGAGCGCACCGCCCTCGCCCCACGGGCGCAGGCGCATGTCGACGCGGAACACGAAACCGTCCTGCGTGCGCGCATCGAGCGCGCGGATCACCCGCTGCCCGAGGCGCACGAAGAACTCTTGGTTGTCGAGCGCGCGCCTGCCATCGGTCTCACCGCATTCCGGAAACGCGAACATCAGGTCGATGTCGGATGACAGGTTCAGCTCGGCGGCACCGAATTTCCCCATGCCGATCACGACCAGGCGCTGTGGCGCACCGTCACGCGCCGAGCGCGGCTCACCGTGGCGCGCCACCAGCGCCGCGTGCGCATGTTCCACTGCGGCGTCGAGCGCTGCCTCGGCGAGCCAGCTGAGTTCGCGCGTGGTTTCGGGCAGCGTGGCCGCACGCGTCAGGTCGCGCCAGACGATGCGCACCATCTCGCGCCGGCGCAGCCGGCGCAGCGTCGCATCCAGCCGGGCGTCGTCGCAGCCTGCGGGCAGCTCGCGCGCCAGCCACTCGTGATAGTCCGAAGGCACACGCGGGCGTTGCAGCTCGCCACCCGTCAGCAGCTCGCACAGCAGTTGCGGGCAGCGTTCCAGCGTCTGCGCGACGAAGGCGCTGCAGCAGAGCACACGCGCCAGTGCGGCGCCAAGCGCGGGGTCTGCCGCGAAGTGGCGCTGCAACAGCGCCCGGCCGTCTGCATCGAGCGCAGTCTCGACACACGCCCAGTCCGTAGCCAACGCGGCGCGCAACGGCGCCGGCACAGCGTCGATGTCGATCACGACGCGGCGTCCTGGCGTGCGCCTTCATGCGGCGCGACGCGCAACACCTCCTCGAGCGAGGTCAGCCCGGCGGCGATCTTGCGCGCCCCGGCCAGCCGCAGCGTCTTCATGCCGCCCCGCATGCCGACCCGGCGCAGCTCCTCGCTGTCGGCATCGTCGCGCACCACAGACTGCACAGCGGCATCGATCTGCAGGATCTCGTAGATGCCCTGCCGACCGGCATAACCGGTGTTGCGGCACTCGAGGCAACCGACCGGCGCGTACACCGTCGCCGGCTTCTTCGCCTTCCACGGCGCAACCAGCCGGTTCCACACATCGTCGTCGATCGTGGTCTCCTGCTTGCAGCGCGGGCACAGCAGGCGCAGCAGCCGCTGCGCCATCACGCCGAGCACGGTGGCACGGATCAGATAGGCCGGAATATCGAGTTCGAGCAGCCGGGTGATCGCGCTCGGACTGTCGTTGGTGTGCAGCGTCGAGAGCACCAGGTGGCCGGTCAGCGCGGCCTGCACCGCCATCTCGGCGGTCTCCAGGTCG
>DAOLKH010000049.1:0-8435 GCA_035331685.1 Pseudomonadales bacterium | reverse complement strand
ACACACCGCACCTGCGTCGTCTTGGTGCCCGCAGCATCGCACGCACACGATTTCGCGATATATTGGCCGCAAATGTCGACGCAGCGGGGCGCACGGGAGAGTGGCGCCTCGACTGGGAGGAGCGCGGAGAGCCATGGGTAATCCGGTGAACCTGCTGGCGAACATCCGGGTGTTCGCCACTTACCCGCACGACTGCAGCTACCTCGAGGGTGAGCTGGCAACAACGCTGTTCGTGGATCCCGCCACACCGATCGATACCCATATCTACAGCCAGCTTTCCAGCATCGGTTTCCGTCGCAGCGGGCCTCATCTGTACCGTCCGCACTGCGGCAGCTGTACCGCCTGTATCCCGGCACGCGTGCCGGTCGCCGATTTCCGCCCCGACCGCAACCAGCGTCGCGTGCTCGCACGCAATACCGACATCGAAGCGCACACGGTCACGTCGATCGACTCCGACACCCACTTCAGGCTCTACAGTCGCTACATCCAGGCCCGCCACAGCGACGGCGACATGCACCCTCCCGATCGGGCGCAGTACGAAGCCTTCCTGACCAGCGAATGGGACTGCACCAGCTTCGTCGAGTTTCACGGCGCCGGACGCCTGCTGGCCGTCACCGTGCTCGATCGCCTCGACAACGGCTTGTCGGCGATTTACACCTACTACGATCCGGCCGAACACCGCCGCAGCCTCGGCAGTTACGTGATCCTGTGGCAGATTGCGCGTGCGCGGCAGCTTGGACTGGCGGCAGTCTACCTTGGCTACTGGATCCGCAATTGCCGCAAGATGAGCTACAAGACGCGCTTTCGCCCGATCGAACTGCTCGTGGATGGACAGTGGATCCATGTGGAACAGGACCAGCGTCGCGCCCTCTCCCGTGGCGATGCGCAATTCGGCCGCTTTGCATCAACGCCACGATAGGGCAGAATGCGCGCCCAGTTTCACCGAGAGATTAGGGATGGCGAAAGAAGACGTTCTGGAAATGGACGGTGAGGTGGTCGACACCCTGCCGAACACGACGTTTCGGGTGCGCCTGGAGAACGGGCATATCGTGACGGCGCACATCAGTGGCAAGATGCGCAAGCACTACATCCGCATCCTGACCGGCGACAAGGTCAAGGTCGAACTGACTCCATACGACCTCAGCAAGGGACGCATCACCTTTCGCGAGCGCTGATACGGCGCTGCGCAAACCCGGCGCCTTCAGCCGGGTGGCTCGACCTGCAACACCAGCCCGAGCCCATCTTTTCCCACACTCACGCGCACGGTTCCAGGACGGTGCTCGAGCTCGCCGAACAGCAGGATTTCGGCAAGCGGCTTCTTGATATGCTCCTGGATGACGCGCGCCATCGGTCGCGCCCCCATCTTCTCATCGTAACCGCGAGCCACGAGCCACTCCTCGGCCGCGTCGTCGACCTCGATCTGCACCTTGCGCCCGGCGAGCTGAGCCTGCAGTTCATCGAGAAACTTGCGTACCACCGACCTCACCACCTCCGGTACCAGCGGTGCGAACTGGATGATCGCATCGAGACGGTTGCGGAACTCCGGCGTGAACATCCGCCTTACCGCCTCCAGACCGTCGCTGCTGGTGTCCTGTTCGGTGAAACCGATCGAACGCCGGCTCAGCATTTCGGCGCCGGCGTTGGTCGTCATGATCAGCACGGTGTTGCGAAAATCCGCCTTGCGCCCGTTGTTGTCCGTCAGCGTTCCGTGATCCATCACCTGCAGCAGCAGATTGAATACCTCGGGATGGGCTTTCTCGATCTCATCGAGCAGCAACACGCTGTGCGGGTGTTTGGTCACCGCGTCGGTCAGCAGCCCGCCCTGATCGAAGCCGACGTAGCCGGGCGGCGCACCGATCAGCCGTGATACGGTGTGGCGCTCCATATACTCGGACATGTCGAAGCGGATCAATTCGAGTCCAAGCGTCCTGGCGAGCTGGCGGCTCGCTTCGGTTTTCCCAACCCCGGTGGGCCCGGCGAACAGGAAGCAGCCGATCGGCCTCTCGGCGGCCTTCAGTCCGGCCCGTGCCAGCTTGATCGCCGTTGCCAGCGCGTCCATCGCTGCATCCTGACCGAACACCACTGCCTTGAGATCGGCATCGAGGCTGCGCAGCGACTCCTTGTCCGACGCCGAAACGCTGCGTGGGGGAATCCGTGCGATCTTCGCGACGATCTCCTCGATCTCCTTCACACCAATCACCTTGCGGCGCTTCGACTCCGGCTGCAGGCGCTGGAAGGCCCCTGCCTCGTCGATCACGTCGATCGCCTTGTCCGGCAGAAAACGGTCCGTGATGTAGCGACTTGCCAGTTCAGCGGCAGCGTGCAGGGCACGCGTGCTGTAACGCAGGCCGAAGTGCGTCTCGAAACGCGAACGCAGGCCCTTCAGGATCTCGACCGTTTCCGCAACGCTCGGCTCGCCCACATCCACCTTCTGAAAGCGACGACTGAGCGCCCGGTCCTTGTCGAATATGCCGCGGTACTCCTGGAACGTCGTCGAACCGATGCAGCGGATTTCGCCCGACCCGAGCAGAGGCTTCAGCAGGTTCGATGCATCCATCACACCGCCGGAAGCAGCGCCTGCACCAATGATCGTATGAATCTCGTCGATGAACAGGATCGCGTGCTTCTTCTTGCGCAGTTCGGCCAGCAGGCCCTTGAAACGTTTCTCGAAATCACCGCGGTATTTCGTTCCGGCAAGCAACGATCCCAGGTCGAGCGAATACACGACTCCGTGGCGCAGCACATCGGGCACATCGCCTTCGACGATACGCCGCGCCAGCCCCTCGGCAATCGCTGTCTTGCCGACACCGGACTCGCCGACCAGCAATGGATTGTTCTTGCGCCGGCGGGCGAGGATCTGGGTGACGCGTTCGAGCTCTGCTGCCCGACCTACCAGTGGATCGATGCGTCCCGCACGGGCTTCCTCATTGAGGTTGGTCGCGAAGCTCTGCAGCGGGCTGCCTTCCCCGTCGTGTACCTGCTGTTCCTCTTCGCTGCCCTCTCCACCGCTACCGCCCGGACGCGGACTGTCGCCGACGCGGGATATCCCGTGGGTAATGAAATTCACCACGTCGATGCGTGCGATATTCTGTTTGCGCAGCAGGTATACCGCCTGACTCTCCTGCTCGCTGTACAGCGCCACCAGTACGTTTGCGCCACTGACCTCGCTGCGGCCGGACGATTGCACGTGAAACACGGCGCGCTGCAGCACTCTCTGAAAACCGAGTGTGGGCTCGGTTTCCCGTTCAAGGTCGCCCTCAGGGATCACCGGGGTGTTCGTCTGCACGAAATCCGCGAGCTCCCGCCGCAGCCGCTGAAGGTCGGCTCCGCAGGCACGCAACACCCGCACCGCTGCCTCGTCATCGAGCAGCGCCAGCAGCAGATGCTCCACCGTGATGAACTCGTGCCGACGCGTGCGCGCGTCCCGGAACGCAGCGTTCAGATTGGATTCCAGGTCCTTGCTCAGCATTGAACGAACCTCCGGCAATAACGACCGCCTGACTTGCAGCATAGACCAGGCCAGCCAGCACGCGTTCCCAGGCTCATGCCGAATCGCCTGCAGCTACCTCGATTTCACACAGCAACGGGTGCTGACTCTCCCGCGCATGACGGTTCACCTGCATCGCCTTCGTTTCCGCGATGTCACGTGTGTAAACACCACACACCGCGCGTCCTTCGGTATGTACCGCGAGCATCACCCGCGTGGCCTTCTCGTGCCCCATGCCGAAGAATCGTTGCAGCACCTCGACCACGAAGTCCATCGGCGTGTAGTCATCGTTCAGCATCACCACCTGGTACAGAGGTGGTTCGGTGAGCTGCGTGCCTGATTCCTGCAGCGCAACCCCGCCGTCGCGTGCCCGTCTGTCGTCGCGCGTCGCCGTGATGTGCGTCACGACACTCATGCTTTGCATCATCGTCATACGAAATCACCTGCCTGCATAGAATGTTCCATGGATCGAACGCCCGCACAAGAGGCGCGCGACGCACGACAGTCGATGCTTGACACCCGCCAGCACTACCGCTAAAAACTCGCCCAATGCTTCGGCGCGCTTCCTGCGTGCCGGCAGGTCCGACATAAGCACAACAACCGATGCTCCGCCCCCGGGGCAACGAGGACCAGAGTCATGCGTACTGGCATCGTCAAGTGGTTCAACAACTCCAAGGGCTACGGCTTCATCCTGCCCGATGAAGGAAGCTCCGATGTGTTCGCACACTACTCTGCCATCCGCATGGAAGGCTACAAGACCCTGAAGGCGGGCCAAAGCGTGCGCTTCGAGGTTCAGGCGGGGCCCAAGGGAATGCACGCAGTCGCCATCGAGGCACTCGAAGCCGGAATGATGCTGAGTCGCTAGCTCTGCCATCAAATCGAGCGGTTGCGCTGCAGGCAACCACTCCCGACGTGCGGTCAGATGCAGCCTTCGCCAGTTCCGATGACTAGCTGCCGCGCGAGCCCGGCGATACCTGGCCTGCAGCAAGCGCGTCCATCGCCCGCACCGCCAGCGCGAAGATGGTCAGCGACGGTGATTCGCCGCCTCCACTCGACGCAAACACACTCGCGTCGCTGATGTACAGATTGGGATGGTCATGGCTGCGGCAATTCGCATCGACGACGGATGTGGCGGGGTCATTTCCCATCCGGCATGTGCCAAACACGTGCGATGCAGAAAAGCTGTCCCATGCACCGAACTCCTCGACCAGTTCGCTTGCGCCAGCTTCCCGCAACAGACGTCGGGACTGTTCTGCCATGAAACGCAAACGATCGATATCGTGTTGCGTCAAATGGGAATGCACGCGTGCCAATGCCATGCCGAATTCGTCCTTCCGTTGCGGGTCCAGATCGACATGGCTGCCGTCATTGGGCAGGAATTCGCCGATCGCACCAACCGACAGCGCGCTCCCGAAGCGCGAGCGCACCGCCTGTTTAAGGCTGGCACCGAATCCACCAATTGCCCGCGATGCATACGCGATGGGTCCGGTGAAACCGATTTCCTGTGTGCTGGAGTTGAAGCGGCATCCACCCACCACACCAGGAATGGCATCCGGCGCGTTGAAATCCCAACAGATGGCGTCGGACTGCAAACCAACGTGACTGTTCTTCAGGCCCGGCACCAGACCCGTGCTGTTCCACGAAAGCGTTTCCATGAAATTGCGGCCCACCTGACCCGAACTGTTGGCAAGTCCGTTCGGATAGTGCCGACCCGCGTTCGCCAACAGCAGGCGCGGCGTCTGTATTGCTCCTGCGGCGAGCACGAATGACGCTGCTTCGACCTTCTGCGGCTGTTGTTTTCCATCGACATACTCGACCGATGCAATGCGCCCGTCGGCCCCCGCGTGAATGCGCAGGACCTGGCTCTGTGGCTTCAGCACAAGACGCCCGCTGGCCTTCGCCTTGCGAATGAACGTCACGTCCGCCGATCCCTTGTCACCAAGCGGACAGCCCCGGTTGCAGTTGCCGCAGTAATTGCAGGCGGGGCGCCCATCGTAAGGTTCGGACAGGGCAGCACGTGAGTTTGCTTCCCAGTGCATGCCGAGACGGCGCCCCGCTTCGGCAAGGCGCCGCGCCGGCGGACTCAAGGGATGCGGCGGCAGCGGGTACGGTGTGCTGCGCCAACGCGCACCGTTCTCCCCCACTGGTCCGGCGACTCCGACCACGCGCTCACACAACGCGTAATAAGGCTCGATGTCGGCGTAGCCAATCGGCCAGTCGCTCCCCACGCCGTGCTCGCTGCGCAATTTCATCGCATCCGGGTGCAGGCGATGCGCTTCGCCCACGAAATGCAGCGTGGTGCCTCCCACTCCCTGTACGTGCAGATAACCCGACCCTGCGACCCTTCGCCTGTCACTGCGGGCAAACGCACCGACCACCCGATTCCATGAACGCAGATCCCCGTTGCGATCCTCGAGGCTGTCGAGTTCCGCAACACTGAACGCGCCCTGACTGCCGGGCAGTTCGGGGAAAGGGTGCCGCTCCCAGTCGGGTCGATCGAGTTTGTAATGAGTTGCAGGGTCGAAGACGGGGCCTGCCTCGAGCAACAGCACGTTCAGTCCTTGCTCGCACAGGCGCCATGCTGCGCCAGCACCGCCCGCCCCCGCACCTATGACCACCACATCCGGTTTCGTGGCTGCTACCACGGCGGCGGATACCCCTGCGGTTGCGGCGGGTGTTCGATTGCCGTGCCACGCCAGGATTCGAGATGACTGTAATAGAGCTCGACCGCGACCTGCCGCACAAGCTCGTAAAATCGCCGCGGCACCTCGTTCCAGTCCGATTGCGCCATCCACTCGACGACTGCGCTCTGCTGTGCGGCCGGCAAGGCGCCGAATGGAGGACCGCCGGTCAGATCGAGCCAGCGGCATCCCAGTGCCAGCAGACGCTGGAAATGCGGATCGAGGCGCGCAATCTCCCGCAGTTCATCGGGCACTCCCAGATCGCCCGCCGAGCCTGACACCTCATCGCGTGGCAGCAGCACATCCAGGAAAGCGTCCAACGCGGTTTGCTCGAGCGGCGAGAGAACCGTCGTTTCTGAGATGGATCGCGGCGAATCGAGTATGGCGCCGACAAAAAAGGCGCCAATGAGCGCGAGGATCTGTCGGCGCCGGACTGTCACCTTCCAGCGAGCAACCGGACCGATTCCATCGATCGCCAGCTCGCTATCCCGGTCTTCCAGGCCATCATCCTCCGCCGGGATTGGTGCAATCCGGGTTTTGATAAGGACCGGCAGGATCTTCTACACATCTCTGCCGGCGCTTGCGTTTGTCGAACTCACCCTGGGTGTGAATCGTGACGAATGGATCGAGCGAGGGAGCGGAACCCAGGTAGCCATCGACGCCGATGGTCGCATGTCGGGCGTTCACCCCGAGCCCGACCAAGGGGGCCCCCTTGAGCACGCCATACCCGATCGCAAGTTCGCCCTGGTAGTCACGCTTGCCCTGGAGATAGCCGAGCTTCAGCTTGTCGGGCTCGAGGCCTTCGGCGATGTTGAAACTGAAATTCAGGTTCTCCCCGTGCGTGTCGCCATTCGACTTGGTCTGCACATGAAATACGCCAAGGACCATCGATGGGGTCACCCCCCCCTCGAGGCTCCAGTTGAGTCCGACGTAGGCTGCAGTCTGGGACTTGGTGCCCCCACCGCTGCTTATCAACGAGTACATCGTGACGGGCTGTCCCTTCCCGGCAAAGACTGGTGCGGCAAGCAACGACACAATCACGGCAGGCCAGAACAGGATGCTCTTCTTCATGACCTTTACTCCCCCGAAAAATGCGCGTCGTACTGTCTGCACGCGGGCCAGATCATGGG
The DNA here is from genome assembly GCA_035331685.1 of Pseudomonadales bacterium. Classification (GTDB taxonomy): domain Bacteria; phylum Pseudomonadota; class Gammaproteobacteria; order Pseudomonadales; family UBA5518; genus UBA5518. The sequence continues at coordinate 1,137 of DAOLKH010000049.1, read as the reverse complement.
AATCCCGAACAGGACCCGCGCGAAACTGCGGGAAAAGTAACACGAACAGGTGGATGCGACAACAAACAGCGAAGGCGATGCGCCGCAAACCACGGCCGCTATAATGCGCAGCCCCCGGATGGAACCCGTCGATGAACCACACGCTCGCCCAATGGATGCCGCATGTGACCGTGGCCACGGTAGTCTTTCGTGATGGCCGTTACCTGCTGGTCGAGGAGCTCATCGACGGGCGCAACGTGCTGAACCAGCCTGCCGGCCACCTGGAGCCCGGTGAAACCCTGATCGAGGCCGCACGGCGCGAAACCCTCGAGGAAACCGGCTGGGAGGTCACGATCGAGGCCGTGCTGGGAGCAAGCCTGTTCACCAGCGCCACCAGCGGAATCAGCTTTCTGCGCACCAGCTTTCTCGCCAACACACTGCGCCACGATACCAAACGAAGCCTGGACGACGGCGTTGTTGCCACACGCTGGCTGGGTTACGAGGAGATACTCGCGGCGCGCGATCGGCTGCGCAGCGAATCGGTGCTGGCGACGATCGAACAGCACCGCAGCGGACGCCGCTTCCCGCTCCACTTCTTCTATCCGCAGGCACGATGAATATCGGCGAACGCGTCATCGTTGGCCTTTCCGGCGGCGTCGACTCGGCGGTCGCCGCACTGCTGCTGCAGCAGCACGGTTATGCCGTCGAAGGCCTGTTCATGAAGAACTGGGACGAAGACGACGGCAGCGAATACTGCACTGCGCGTGCCGATCTCGCCGATGCCGAAGCCGTATGCGGGCTGCTCGGCATCCGCCTGCACACGGCAAACTTCGCAGCCGAGTACTGGGACAACGTATTCGAGCACTTTCTGGCCGAATACCGCGCCGGACGCACACCGAACCCGGATGTGCTGTGCAACCGCGAGATCAAGTTCAAGGTCTTCGCCGACTACGCAACAACGCTGGGTGCGGCGAGGATCGCAACCGGACACTACGCGCGCTGCGAGGTCCGTGACGGTCGTGCACGCTTGCTGAAGGGTTGCGATCCCGCCAAGGACCAGAGCTACTTCCTGCACGCCGTTCCGGCCGGGCAGCTCGCGCGCTGCCTGTTCCCGGTCGGGGAGCTGCCAAAAGCCGAAGTGCGTCGCATCGCACGCGA
>DAOLKH010000048.1:0-8539 GCA_035331685.1 Pseudomonadales bacterium | reverse complement strand
TCGCCGGGCAGCCTGCCGAACCACCCGAGCAGCCACGGTGCGTATTGCATCGCGATCCCGAGCACCAGCAGCGCCATTCCGGCGACGATCAGCCAGCGCGCCATGCGCGCACCCCGAACGCGTCGCGCGGCGCCTTACAGCACCTCGAACAGGCCTGCGGCACCCATGCCGCCACCGACGCACATCGTCACCACGACGTACTTCACGCCGCGGCGCTTGCCCTCGCGCAGTGCGTGTCCGACCATGCGCGCGCCGCTCATGCCGTACGGGTGACCGATCGAGATCGCTCCACCGTTCACGTTGAGGCGCTCGTTCGGGATGCCGAGCCGGTCACGGCAGTAGAGCACCTGCACCGCGAAGGCTTCGTTCAGCTCCCACAGCCCGATGTCGTCCATCTTCAGGCCGTGCTGCTTCAGCAGCTTCGGCACCGCGAACACCGGTCCGATGCCCATCTCGTCGGGCTCGCAGCCGGCGACTGCGATGCCGCGGTAGAGTCCCATCGGCTGGATGCCGCGCCGCGCTGCCAGCGTCCCATCCATGACCACGCAGGCTGCGGCCCCGTCGGAGAGCTGGCTGGCGTTGCCGGCTGTGATGCAACCACCCTCCACCACCGGCTTCAGACTGCGCAGCCCATCCAGCGTGGTATCGGCGCGGTTGCCTTCATCGAGCGCCAGCGTGACGTTCTTGTGGCTCACCTCGCCGGTGTTCTTGTCCTTCACCGCGACGCTCGTCGTGACCTCGATGATCTCGTCGGCGAACAGTCCGGCCTTCTGGGCCGCTGCGGTGCGCTGCTGGCTCTGCAGCGCGTACTCGTCCTGCTGCTCACGCGAAACACCATAGCGCTTCGCGACCACCTCGGCAGTCTGCAGCATCTGCATGTAGGCGTTCGGGTGCAGCGCCTTCAGGCGCGGATCGACGCGGCGGTACATGTTCTGGTGTTCGTTCTGCACCAGACTGATGTGCTCGAGCCCACCGCCGACCACGATCTGCATACCGTCACACAGGATCTGCTTCGCCGCGGTGGCTATCGCCATCATGCCGGAGGAGCACTGACGGTCGATCGTCATGCCGCTGACCGTCACCGGCAAGCCAGCGGAGAGCGCCGACATGCGTCCTATGTTGAGGCTGGTGGTGCCCTGCGGCATCGCACAGCCCATGATCACGTCATCGACCTCTGCCGGATCGACGCCGGTGCGCTCCACTGCAGCGCGCACCGCCATGCCGCCCATGGTCGGCGCCTCGGTATCGTTGAACAGGCCACGGAAGGCCTTGCCGAGCGGTGTACGTGCGCTTGCCACGATGACTGCGTCTGTCATGTCCCTGCTTCTCCCTGCTGATCAGATGACGATGCCCGCGGCCTGCGCCGCGGCACGAACGAACTTGATGCTTTGCTGGAAACCCTGGCGGAATTCCTGCTCGCCGCTGCGGTCCTCGATCGCGGCGAGCCGTGCCAACACATTGTCCGGTGTCTGCTCTCCAGGCGCCAGATGTATGCCAAGGGTTTCATAAATATGAACGCTCGCATAGCCACCCGCACCGGCCGACAGGATCATGCGGTTCGGTGACTGTTCGGCGCACAGCGCCAGCACACCCGCCGTGACCGCCCCCGGTGTCAGCAACTCGAAGGCGCGCTGATCGAGCAGCCCTTCGGTCAGGCGGGTGCCGGCCACCGGTGCCACGCAGTTGACGCGGATACCGTGCTTCTCGCCCTCCATCACCAGCGTGTTCATCAACCCGACCAGCGCCATCTTCGCGGCAGCATAATTGCTCTGCCCGAAATTTCCGTACAGACCGCTCGACGAGATCGTCATCACGACGCGGCCGTACTGCTGTGCCCGCATCGTCTCCCACACGGCCGCCGTGCAATGCACCGCACCCAGCAGGTGCACCTCGACGACAGCACGGAAATCCTCGATGTCGGTCTTTGCAAAACTCCTGTCGCGCAGGATGCCGGCATTGTTGATCAGGATATCGACGCGGCCCCAGGCGTCGAGCGCCTGGCGCACCATCGCGTCGATTTCTCCCCGTTCGGTGACGCTGGCAGCACTCGCGATCGCCTCGCCGCCCGCGGCGCGGATCTCCGCCACCACCGCTTCTGCGACCGTCCCCGATCGGCCGCTGCCATCGCTGGCCCCACCCACATCGTTCACTACCACCTTCGCGCCGCGCGCTGCCAGCGCAAGCGCGTGCGAACGCCCCAGTCCGGCGCCGGCTCCGGTCACGATCGCCACCCTGCCATCGAAACGTACGCTCATCCACTGACTCCTTCCATACGACGACCCCTTTGCGCCTGTCACGGCGTCCTTCAGTAGCCGGCCAATGTCGCGTAGCGGTCGGTGTGGTAGTAGCTGTCACCGAACAACTGCCGCAGGCTCGCCGCACGCTTCATGAACAGACCGATGTCGATGGCATCGGTCATGCCGATGCCACCGTGCATCTGCACCGCCTCGTTGACCGCGAGCGTGGCGGCATCGCCTGCCTTGACCTTCGCCACGCTGGCAAGCGCGGCGAGGCGCGAATCACCGGCATCGAGCGCGCGCAGCGCGCGCAACACTGCCGAGCGTGCGAGTTCGATTTCGCAGAACAGTTGCGCAGCGCGGTGCTGCAGTGCCTGAAACTCGCCGATGGCACGCCCGAACTGGCGCCGCTGCTTCAGGTACTCGACCGTGCGTGCAAAGGCTTCGCCGGCAATGCCGAGCTGCTCGGCCGCAGCGCAGACGCGTGCGACGTCGAGCGTGTATTCCAGCGCGGGCCATGCGCGCCCCGGTTCGCCCAGCAGGGCGTCGGCGCCTACTCGCACCCCGTCGAAGTGCAGATTCGCGGCGTTGCGGCTGTCGAGCAACAGTGTGCGCTCGACGTGCAGACCCGGGATCTGACGCGGCACGGCGAACACCGACAGACCGGCCGTTCCGCTTGAAGCCGGGTTGCTGCGAGCCACGACGAGCAACAGATCCGCCACGTGAGCGTCGATGACAAAGCACTTCCCGCCGTCGAGGCAAAAGCCACCGCCATCGGGCGTCGCGCTCAGTTCGACTGCACTCGGGTCGTGGCGCGCGCGCTCGTCGATGGCCAGCGCGCACAACCGCTCTCCGGCGGCAAGCGCGGGCAGCAGTTGCTGTCGTTGCCGCGCCGACGCCAGGCGGCCGATCAGCGTCGCAGCGACGATCGCAGTCGCAAACAGCGGCGAGGCGGCCAGCGTGCGCCCGCAGTGCTCGCTGAGGATGCCGGCACCGGCACATGTGAAGCCGAGCCCCCCGTATTGCTCGTCGACAAGCAGCCCTGCCCACCCGAGCGCGACCATCTGGCGCCACAGCGCGCGCGAGAATCCATCAGGGTCGTGCGTGTCGCGCAAGCGGCGCAGTTCCGCGGGTCCCGCGTGTTCGCTCAGAAATGCACCCGCCTCCTTGTCGAGCAGGCGTTCGTCTTCGTCGTATACCAGCGGCACGCTCCGCGACTCACGCTGCGTACTCATCCCGGCAACCCCAGAATCCGCTTGGCAATGATGTTCAACTGGATTTCCGAGGTACCGCCCTCGATCGAGTTGCCCTTGCTGCGCAGCCAGCCGCGCGCGAGCGCGCCTTCGCTGAAGCGCTGCCCCTCCCAGCCGAGTGCTTCGGCTCCGCCGACGGCCATCAACAGTTCATGACGCTGCCTGTTCAGCTCGGTGCCCTGGTACTTCAGCAGCGATGAAGCGGCACCGGTACCAAACCCTGCCTTCGCTTCATCGACCACGCGCTCCAGCGTGACCGCAAACGCCTCGCTGTCGATCGCAAGTCGTGCAATGTCGTGGCGCAGACCCGGATCGGCGAGCCTGCCGTGGCTCAGCCCGATGCGCTCGCACGCGACTTCGGCCACGGTGGCCTGCCCGGCGCCGCCTGCGCCGAACAGTCCGCTGATCATCTCGCGCTCATGCGTCAGCAGGTACTTGGCGATGTCCCATCCCTTGTTCACGTCGCCGACGAGCTGGCCTTTCGGCACGTGAACGTCATCGAAGAAAGTCTCGCAGAACGGGGAGCTGCCGCTGATCAGCGTGATCGGTCGGGTACTGACCCCCGGCGACTCCATGTCGAACAGCAGGAAACCGATGCCTTCGTGCTTTGCGGCCCGTGGATCGGTGCGAACCAGGCAGAAGATCCAGTCAGCCTGGTCGGCGTACGAAGTCCAGATTTTCTGGCCACTTACCCGGTAATGGTCGCCGCAGTCTTCGGCACGCGTCTGCAGGCTCGCGAGGTCCGAACCCACGCCAGGCTCGCTGTAGCCCTGGCACCAACGGATCTCCCCACGCACGATCGGTGGCAGGAAACGCCTCTTCTGCTCTTCGCTGCCGAAGCGCAACAGCGCCGGCCCGAGCATCGAAAGGCCAAAGCTGGCGAGCGGCGGGCGGGCGCAAATACGGGCAAGTTCCTCGCGCAGCACTCTCGCCTGCGCATGATCGAGCCCGCCGCCAGCGTATTCGCGCGGCCACTCGGGAGCGGTCCAGCCTCGCTCCGCCATGCGTTCGAGCCATATGCGCTGATCCTCACTGGCAAACACCCAGCGCCGCCCGCCCCAGCACACCGCTTCCTCGGGCGACTGCCCCTGGCGCGGCATCCCGCGCATCGACGGCGGACAGTTGAGCTCGAGCCAGGCGCGCACTTCGCTGCGGAATGGGTCGGGATCGTTCACGTCGGAGCGTGCTCCAGTCAGGCGGCCGGGGAAACCCAAACTTATCACCATTACCCGTGGTGATACCATTGCCGGAAACTGCGGGATACCAGGACATCATGAGCGGAGACGGATGATATGAGCGAGGATCTGGACCGGTTGCTCGATGCGCTCGATCTGGAGCAACTGGATACCTGTCTTTTTCGCGGCACGACCCCGCAAAGTCGCAATCCGCGCGTGTACGGCGGGCAGGTTCTCTCGCAGGCGCTCAGTTGCGCCGATCGCAGCGTTGCAGCGGGACTCCGGGCCCATTCGCTGCACGCGTACTTCCTGCGCCCGGGCGACCCTTCGCGACCGATCATCTACGAGGTCGATCCGATCCGCGAGGGTCGGCGCTTCAGCACGCGGGTGGTGGTGGCACGCCAGCAAGGCAAGGCGATCTTCAATGCGTCGCTCTCGTACCAGCGACCCGAGAGCGGCCTGGAGCATCAGGTGCCGATGATGCAGGAGGTGCCGCCTCCGGAGTCGCTGCCGCGCCACTACGACTTTTCTTCGGTTACATCGCAGGAGCTTTCGGCCCGGGAGCCGGTGCGGAGCTGGAATCCCATCGAGTACCGACCGCTGATTCCGCGCTGGAACGGTCCAATGGAAGCCCATCCTCCCCACACCGGCGTATGGATGCGCGCGGACGGCACGCTCGGCGACGATCCGGCCTTGCACGCGCAGGTGCTCGCGTACATGTCGGACAGCTTTCTGATGGCGATCTCGCTGTTGCCTCACGGCATGGGTTTTGATCACCCGCACGTCGAGACCGCCAGCATCGATCACGCGTTGTGGTTCTACGGTGACTTCCGGGTCGACGACTGGATGTTCTACGAACTGCGCAGCCCGCGCAGCGGTGGCGGGCGTGGCTTCAACCTCGGATCGATATATGCGCGTGATGGTCGGCTGGTGGCGACCACCGCACAGGAAGGGCTGATGCATCTGCGCTCGTCTTCCGGGGCTGTCGCACAGGCATCCGGTCGTCGGCACAAGTAGCGCGTCGATGCAGGGTAGTGCGCTATCCTGCCGCCACACCCAGCCAGTGGAGAGCAATGCCATGAACGGAGCCGAGGCGCTGGTGCGCACACTGCTCGACGCCGGCGTCGAGGTTTGCTTCGCGAACCCCGGCACCTCCGAGATGCATTTCGTCGCGGCACTGGACCGTGTTCCCGGGATGCGCTGTGTGCTGGGGCTGTTCGAGGGGGTGGTGACCGGTGCCGCCGACGGCTACGCGCGCATCGCAGGCAAGCCCGCTGCGACGCTTCTGCACCTGGGTCCAGGGCTCGGCAACGGCTTTGCAAACCTGCACAACGCCTACCGCGCCGAAGTGCCGATCGTGAACATCGTCGGTGACCATGCGACCTATCACCTGCAATACGACACCCCGCTCACATCCGATATCGCGGGCGTCGCTGCTCCGGTTTCGCGGTGGGTTCATTCCTCGGCGTCGAGCGACGAGCTGCCGCAGGATGCGGCGAACGCCGTCGCCGCCGCCAGCGAGGCGCCGGGGCGCATCGCAACGCTGATCCTGCCTGCGGACGTATCGTGGGGCGAATGCAGCAGCGGCCCTGCGGCACCGGCTGCCGCGGTGCCTGCGCGCTACACCTACGACGACGCGGTCGAGGCCTGCGCCAGCGCACTGCGCTGCGGCGAGCCGGCAATGATCGTCATCGGCGGCCACGTTCACGATGCCGAGCTCGAACTTGCGGCGGCCATCGCCGCCACGACCGGGGCAAGGATCGCGGTCGAAACCTTTGCGACCCGACTGCCGTGGGGGGCAGGACAGCCGCAGTGCGAACGCATCACCTACCTCGCCGAGATGGTGATCGAGCAATTGAAGACCGTACGCAAGCTGATCCTGGTGGCCACGCGCGAGCCGGCATCGTTCTTCGCGTACCCCGGTGTTCCCGGCCGGGTCGCACCCGAGGACTGCGAGGTACTGGTACTCGCGGATCCGCACCAGGATCGAATCGATGCGCTCGAACGGCTGGCTGCCGCCTTGCGCACGGCTCGCGTCGAACCACCACGCTGCGAACTGGCGCTGCCTGCGCTGCCGCAATCAGGGCCACTCGGCACGGCGGTGGTCGCCGACGTGATCGCTGCGCTGTTACCCGAGCACGCCATCCTGGTCGATGAAGGGGTCACCTGTGGCATGGAGGTTTTTGCGCGCACGCGCACTGCGCGCCCACACCAGTGGATCTCGCAGACAGGCGGAGCGATCGGCTGGGGTATCCCGGCGGCCGTCGGGGCCGCGATCGCGGCGCCCGAGCGCAAGGTCATCTGTCTGGAGGGTGATGGAAGCGCCATGTACACGATCCAGGCGCTGTGGACGCTGGCGCGCGAGCAGCTCGACGTGACAGTCGTACTGTTTGCAAATCGGGATTACGCGATCCTGCAACTCGAATTCCTGCGCGTCGGCGCTTTTGGCATGGGCGCCAACGCACGCTCGATGCTGCATATCGGCAATCCGGACATTGATTTCGTGGCGTTGGCGCAGTCGATGGGTGTCGCAGCGACGCGTGCGCACGATGCCGCCAGCTTCGCGGCGCAGTTCGCCGAGGCGATCGGCACGCGCGGCCCGCGTCTGATCGAAGTCCTGATGCCTGCATTCAATCCGGCTTGAAGAGCGCATACCGTGAGCGATCTGATCGCAGCTCTGCGCGCGACTCTGGGGCCGGGCGGCGTACTCAGCGGCGAAACGCTGCACGAGCGCAACGGTCCCGGCATGCCGCCGTGCCTGGCACGCGCGTTGCTGAAACCGGAGTCGACTGCTGCGGTCGCTCGCGTGCTGGCGCTTTGCCACGCGGCTGGGCAACCCGTGGTGACCGAGGGCGGGCGCACCGGCGTGGTCGGCGGCACGCGGACAGAGGCAGGCGAAATCCTGTTGTCACTGGAGCGCATGCAGCAGATCGAAAGCGTCGATGCGCGGGCCCGCACGCTGAGCGTTCAGGCGGGCGCGACGTTGCAGGCAGCGCAGGAGGCAGCCGCAGCCGAAGGCCTGCTGATGGCGCTCGATCTGGGAGCACGAGGTTCGGCAACGATCGGTGGCAACATCGCGACCAATGCGGGCGGCAACCAGGTGATCCGCTACGGCATGATGCGCGAACAGGTGCTCGGCCTGGAGGTGGTGCTTGCCGACGGCACGGTACTGCCGATGCTGAACAGCGTGCTGAAGAACAACACCGGCTATGACCTGAAGCATCTGTTCATCGGCAGCGAGGGCACGCTGGGCGTGATCACGCGCGCCGTATTGCGACTGCGGCCGCAGATGCCGGCATGCAACACGGCACTGGTGGCTGCCCACTCGCTGGCACAGGTGATTGCGCTGCTTTCATTCATCGAGCGCGAGCTCGGCGGGCGGATGAGCGCCTTCGAGGTGATGTGGAACAGCTTCTACCGCATCGCCTGCCGTGGACCGCACCTGGGTCCGCCCCCGCTCGGCGATGAGCATGCGTTCCATGTGCTGATCGAATCGACCGGCAGCGAACCGGACAGCGAGGCAGAGCACTTCCTCACGACGCTCGCGCAAGCCAGCGAACAGGGCCTGGTGGATGCCGCCGTGCTTGCTCGCAACGAGCGCGAGCGAGCCGCATTCTGGGCGATTCGTGACAACATCGGTGGGCTGATGGAACTGCTGCCGATGGCAGCATTCGACATCAGCCTGCCGGTGACGGCAATGGATGCGTACCTGGAGCACACCGGGGAGCGCCTGCGCTCGCTTCTCGGCGAATTGCGTTGGGTGATTTTCGGTCACCTCGGCGACAACAATCTGCACGTTGCGGTGCGTATCGGACGCGAAGACCCGGACCTGCGCCACCAGGTCGAGGAGATCGTCTACTCGGGACTGGCCGCG
>DAOLKH010000047.1:0-8586 GCA_035331685.1 Pseudomonadales bacterium | reverse complement strand
GTGAGCTCGGCGGGCGTGCCATCCGCGTCAACGCGATCTGCCCGGGGGCGACCAACACCCGCATGATGGCCAACCTCGATCCGGCCTATGCCAAGACGATCACCGACCAGATTCCGCTGCTGCGCATGGGCGAGCCGGTCGAGGTGGCGTACACGGCGCTGTTCCTGGCCAGCGACGAAGCATCGTATTTCACCGGGCAGACGCTGGCCGCCAACGGCGGCAGCCACATGCTCTGACGGGGAACGGCATGTGCGGGCGTGCCGCGCACGCCCGATGATGCGTAGGGGCGTGCCGCGCACGCCCCCAACGACAACGACCGATGCAACACAGGAGAACGCACCATGGCAGGAAGACTCGAAGGCAAGGTCGCGCTGATCACCGGCGGCGGCACCGGCATCGGCGCGGCGAGCGCGCAGCGCTTTGCGAAAGAAGGCGCGCGGGTAGTCGTGTGCGGGCGGCGTATCGAGCCGCTGGAGCAGGTGGTACGAGCGATCCGTGATGCGGGCGGCACGGCACGTGCTGCCCTGCTCGACGTGAGCGACCGCCAGGCTTTCGCGGATGTGGTGCAGGGAGTCGAGCACGAGGAAGGGCGTCTCGATATCCTGGTGAACAACGCCTACTCGATGGTCGGTGCAACCATCGTCGACATGAGCGAGGACGACTGGCGTGCGAGCTTTCGGGTCTCGCTCGACGGTACGTTTTTCGGCATCCAGGCAGCCTTTCGCGTGATGGAGCACCAGCGTGGCGGCGCAATCGTCAACGTGTCGTCGGTGTGCGGGCTGCTCGGCTCGATGTACACGTCGGCGTATGGTGCCGCGAAGGCCGGCGTGCTGAGCCTCACGCGTACGGCGGCGCTGGAAGGCGCGCCGCACAATATCCGCGTCAATTCGGTCATCCCGGGTGTCGTGATGACGCCAGGAACGGAAATGGCACTGCCCACCCGCGAGGCACAGCTCGCAACGGCGGCCGGTGTGCCGCTCAGGCGCATTGCCGACCCCGTGGAGGTCGCCAACGCGATCCTGTTTCTCGCCTCGGACGAGGCCTCGTATATCACCGGCACGCAGCTCGTCGTCGATGGCGGCAAGACCTGCGAGCTGCAGACCGGCTCGGCGTCGATGGGTGATATGGACGCAGTCTGAAGCGGAGGACGCCATGAGTTCTGATTCCGACCTGCTGGCACGCATCGATCGCCTCGAATCGCTGGAGGCGATCCGCCAGTTGCCGGCACGCTATGCCCTGTCGCTCGACATGCGCGATCTGGACGCGCACGTGAACCTGTTTGCGCCGGACATCCGGGTGAGCCGTGACAAGGTCGGGCGCGCGCATCTCAAGCGCTGGCTCGACGACACGCTGCGGCTGCAGTTCACCGGCACCTCGCACCATATCGGCAACCACATCATCGAATTCGACGATGCCGACCACGCCCACGGGGTGGTGTACTCGAAGAACGAGCATGAAACGGGTCCCGAGTGGGTGATCATGCAGATGCTCTACTGGGACAACTACGAGCGCGTCGACGGCAGCTGGTACTTCCGGCGCCGCCTGCCGTGCTACTGGTACGCCACCGATCTGAACAAGCCACCGATCGGCGACAAGAAGATGCGCTGGCCGGGTCGCGAGCCCTACGACGGTGCATACCACGAGCTGTTCCCGTCGTGGAAGGAGTTCTGGATCAATCCGCCGTCGAACGACGAGCCCGAAGTTGCCACGCCTGCACCGGTCGGGGAGTTCCTGAAGCGCATGCGTCGCACCACTGCGGAACCGCGCATTCGCGTGCGTTGACCAGCGGCGGCCGCCGCAAGTCGTGGCGGTCGCGATCCAGCCGACATTCTGACCGGAGTCTCAATGGCATGACCGCACACCTGTTCGAACCCGTGCAACTCGGGGAACTCAAGCTCGCCAACCGTATCGTGATGGCGCCGATGACGCGCAGCCGTGCCGGCGAAGGCGACGCACCGACCGCGCTCAACGTCGAGTATTACCGCCAGCGCGCCAGCGCAGGCCTGATCATCAGCGAGGGAGCACAGCCGAGCATCCACGGCAAGGGTTATTGCCGCACCCCGGGGATCCACACCGAGGCGCAGATCGCGGGCTGGCGCAGCGTGACCGACGCGGTCCGTGCCGAAGGTGGCAGCATGGTCGCCCAGCTCATGCATTGCGGGCGCGCCGGCAGCCGCCTGAACAAGGACCCTGGCGCGGAGACCGTTGCGCCGTCGGCGCTGCGCGCGAAGGGCGAGATCTATACCGACGCGGCAGGGATGGTCGAATTCGACGAGCCGCGTGCGTTGCGCCTCGACGAGATTGCGGGCGTGATCGGCGAGTACGCCCACGCCACGAGGTCGGCGCTGACGGCCGGTTTCGACGGGGTCGAGCTGCACTGCACCAGCGGCTATCTGCCGGCGCAGTTCCTGTCCACCGGAACCAACCTGCGCACCGATGCCTACGGCGGCAGCGTGCAGAACCGCATTCGCTTCGTGATCGAGGCGCTGGAAGCGATGATCGCGGTTGCCGGCCGCGGGCGCGTCGGCATGCGTATCTGCCCCGGAAATCCCTTCAACGACCTGCACGATGATGATCCGAGCGAGACCTTCGCCGCGCTGCTCGATGCGACGCGTTCGCTCGGCATCGCCTATCTGCACGTGGTGCGCTCGCCGCGACGCGATCTCGATGCGATTGCGCTGGCGCGCAAGCACTTCGGTGGTCCGCTGATCGTCAACGATGGCTATCGCCAGGAGTCGGCCGAGCGGGTGCTGGCGGCGGGCGATGCGGCAGCGGTGTCGTTCGGGCGTGCCTATCTGAGCAACCCGGATCTGGTGCGCCGCATGCGCGAGGGGATCGAACTCGCGGTATTCGACCGCACGACTCTCTACACCCCGGGGCCGAAGGGCTACACCGACTATCCCCCTGCTCCGTGAGGCGGCTGCCGACGACGGGAATTCATCCCGCGTCGGCACTCTCCGATTCTCCTTCCGCGCCCGGTGCGACGTGCTCCGGCGGCTGACTGCAATTGTCAGCACCGGTGTCGAGCGTGGGTCAATGCGGGCCTCGGGGGACGCGCCCTATACTCGCGCCGTTCATACGGTTCGTCACGGAGAACGCTCATGAAACTCGGCTTGCAGCTCGGTTACTGGCAGAAGCATCCCACGCCACGATTCATCGAACTCGCACAGATCGCCGAGCGCATCGGCTTTGATTCGGTGTGGACCGCCGAGGCCTATGGTTCGGACTGTTTTACACCGCTGGCGGCGATCGCTGCGCACACCAGTCGCATCCGGCTCGGTACCGGGGTCATGCAGATCTCGGCACGCACACCGGTCTGCGCGGCGATGTCGGCGCTGACGCTCGACCATATCTCCAACGGGCGCCTGCTGCTCGGTGTCGGCGTATCGGGTCCGCAGGTGGTCGAAGGCTGGTACGGCCAACCATTCACGAGGCCGCTCGAGCGCACCCGTGAATGGCTGGAGATTTTCCGCAAGGTGATCGCGCGCGAAGAGCCCGTTGCCTTTCAGGGCGCCCAGTACCAGTTGCCGTGCACTGACGGTCTCGGGCTCGGCAAACCGCTGAAGAGCATCACCGAGCCGCTGCGCAAGCACATTCCGGTGCTGCTCGGCGCGGAAGGTGCCAAAAACGTTGCGCTGGCGGCCGAGCGCTTCGACGGCTGGCTGCCGATCTTCTGTTCGCCGTACAAGATGCATATCTTCGACGACAGTCTGGCGGCAGCACGCCCCGGCTTCGAGATCGCGGCGATGGTGAACTTTGGTGTCGACGATGACCTGCAGCGGGCGCTGTTGCCGGGCAAATGGACGATGGCGTTGTACCTTGGCGGCATGGGGGCCAAGGGAATGAACTTCCATCAGAACCTGCTCGGGCGCATGGGCTACACGGACGAGGCGCAGAAGGTCCAGGATCTGTTCCTCTCCGGTCGTCAGCAGGAGGCGGTCGCTGCTGTTCCCGATGCGCTGGTCGACGAGATTTCGTTGCTCGGCCCGCCCGGGCGCATACGTGAACGCCTGCAGGACTGGAAGAAGACCCGCGTGAGCTCGCTGTTGATCGGACACGCCAACGATTTCGATCGCACCGTGGTGAACATGGAGCTGATTGCGAAGGAACTGCTCTGAGCCGCACCGCCGGTTGCCGTGTTTTGTCGGCATGAATGCCGACCTACTGCGTGGGTCGGGTTTCAACCCGACGGGTGCGTGCCTCGATCGTCGGCATGAATGCCGACCTACGTGGGTCGGGTTTCAACCCGACATTCCCGTCGGCATGAATGCCGACCTACGTAGGTCGGGTTTCAACCCGACGGGGCAGCCTCAGATCAGTTCGCGGCTGGCGAGCTCCTGCTTCAGGTACGCGTAATAGATCGGTGCGGCGATCAGGCCCGGAATGCCGAATGCGGCTTCCATCACCAGCATGGCGATCAGGATTTCCCAGGCGCGCGCCTTGATATGACTGCCGACGATGCGCGCATTCAGAAAATACTCGAGCTTGTGGATCAGCATCAGGTAGAGCAGCACGCCGAACGCGACGAACAGCGACTGACTCAGCCCGACAATACAGATCACGGTATTCGAGATCAGATTGCCGAGGATCGGGATCAGCCCGGCGATGAAGGTCACCAGGATCAGCGTTTTCGTGAACGGCAGCTCGACGTCGAGCAACGGCAGCACGAAGACCAGGAACACCGCGGTCAGCATGGTGTTGATCGTCGAGATCCAGAACTGCGCGAACACTACCCGGCGGAAAGCATCCCCCAGGCGCCGTGCGCGTTCGGCGAGCGAGGCGCTCAGCGGGCGCGCACGGCCTTGCGAGCTGGCTGCCTCGAGCGACAGCAGCGCACCGATCACCATGCCGAGCAGGATGTGCACGAGGGCAACACCAAAGCCCGTGCCCGCGACCTGGAAGAACGCGGCGTTCTCCTTCAGCCAGGTAACCGCGGCCGCGCGCAGTGCATCGGCATCGGCCGGCATGTAGGCGATCAGCCACGATGGCAGGCTGTCGCGCGAGTTGTCGATGATCTCGGCCATGCGGTGTGCGAGCAGCGGCAGGCTCTCGCCGCTGTGCCGCAGGAACGACACCAGCCCGCCCATCGCGAGTGCGACCAGGGTGATCACCACGATCGCGATCAGTGTCACCGCGGCGAGCCGCGCGCCTTCGTGACCGAGCATCGGCAGTCCCAGCCGTGGCACCAGCGCCCCGACCAGCGCGTAGACCAGCAGCCCTGCGAGCAGTGATGGCAACAGGTGCAGCGGCAGCACCAGCAGCAGCGCGAGTGCGAACAGCACGAAGACTGCGAGATCGAGACGTGGAGCGGATATCGTGTTCATCGGCGGCTCATCGCGATGGCGATTTCGATGCCGCTAGCATACGTGCACGGCACATCGAAACGCAGCGTGCGGAATTACACTGCGATATCCGCCATGAAGTGCTGCACCAACGCGAGCAGTCCGGGCTCGTCGGCGAGGCGCTCGGTGGCCTGGACAGACCAGGGTGCGAGATAGCGTTCGCGCAGGCCCGCGACCAGCACCGGCTCCTCGCGTTCGATCGCGAGTGCGAAGACCTCGCACGCAGGCGCCAGATGATCCGGCGGCAGGCGGTGTTCGCTGCCTTCGAGTCCGAGATAGCTGGCCGCTCGCATCAGGTCTTCGCGCACTGCGGCGCCGTCGCGTCCGAGCAGTCCGTGCAGCAGCAGCGTCACCGGAGGCTGCGGGTTGCCGGCGTGAAAGGCGTTCCAGTAGGCGATGCGCACGGTGGTGAAATCACCGGGCAGACCAAGGGCGTGCCAGGCCTCGGCGTGTTCGTCGTCACCGGCGAGCGGGCTCCACAGCCGTCCCCATGCGAGCAGCCGCAGCGTTGAGGTCTTCGGTCCAGCAGCGGCAGCGTTCATCCGAGCGCCAGCCAGCCCGGGCTCACCGATTTCAGCCCCGCACGCTCCTGCGAAGCGCCGGCCCAGACTGCCACCGCGATCTGGCGTCGGGTGGCAAGCGCAGCCCATTCGGGGATTTCGAACACCACCCGCCACCGGCCGTCGAGCCATTCGGCACTGACGCGCGTGCCATCAGGCGGCGCGGAACGCTGTACGGTACCCAGGCCTTCGGCGCGGATCCGCAACGGCTGTT
The DNA here is from genome assembly GCA_035331685.1 of Pseudomonadales bacterium. GTDB lineage: Bacteria > Pseudomonadota > Gammaproteobacteria > Pseudomonadales > UBA5518 > UBA5518. The sequence goes on along the minus strand of DAOLKH010000047.1, from coordinate 2,470 downwards.
CGCGATCGGCCTTCCACAGGAAACCCTCGACGGCCTGCTCCGGTGCCCCCATCGTGATCCACGGCGCATCGTCCGCGAGCGGGGCAAGTACCGCGCAGGCATCGGGAAAGCGGTCGGTCTCGTTGGCGGTGTGGCGCACCGGCGCTGCGCAGGCCCACGACAACGTGATCCGCCAGCCGCTGCCGGCGGCCACGGCCTCGAGCGAGGCTTTGGGTGTCAGCGCCGTGGTGCGATCGGCGAACGCGGTCGGGACGTAGCCGCCGGGCTGCATCGCGGTGGGCGCTGCGCTCAACTCGATGGTCGTGTTCATGTGGATGCTCCCAGCGCGGTTCAGCTCAACACTTCGCGCTGGCGCGCGTCGAGCTTGAAGTTGTCGTTCCAGTTGTATGCGATCAGCAGATCCATCAGCTCACTGTTGCCGCCGCGACGCGTCTTCTCACGCTCGGCGAGCAGGATGTCGAGTGCCGGGCCAACCGCCTTGCCGAACAGCGACTCGAGGTAGACGAGCGGGATGCGCGGTTCATCGGTCGGGCGGCCTTCGGCATCGAGCTTTGGCGGGCTCATCGGCGGTACGTAGAACACGTTGGGGCCAAGTCCGTATTCGGGGTGCAGCGGAATCGCGACCTTCCACTTGTCCACCAGCTTGTGGATCGGGCCATCCGGATCGTCACGATAGCCGACGAAGCGCAGCCGCCCCGGGCACTGGCGGGCGCAGGCCGGTGCCACGCCTTCCTCGATGCGCGGCATGCAGAAGATGCACTTGCTCGATACCTGGCGCACGTGATCGTAGTAGACCTTCTTGTATGGGCAGGCTTCGACGCAGAACCGGTAGCCGTGGCAGCGATCCTGATCGACCAGCACGATGCCGTCCTGCTTGCGCTTGTGGATTGCTCCGCGCGGGCAGGCATCGAGGCAGGCCGGGTGCGTGCAGTGATTGCACAGGCGCGGCAGGTAGAAATAGTGGTTCTCGGCCGGATACTCGCCGGCACCATGATCCTCGTCGAAGTTCGGTCCCCATTTGGCTTCCTCGCGCGGTCGCAGCCATTCCTTCACCGGCGCACCGGTCGAGGCCAGCACATCCTTGTGGTTGAAGGTCCAGGCGCGTCCGTAGCCGGTGTCGATATTCGGAATCTCGCCGCGCTTGGTATTGCCGTCGAGGTCGCGCCCCGCGGTTGCCGGGTCGTGGATGTTCGCCGGGAAACCCTTGCCCGGCATCGTCTCGACGTTGTTCCAGTACGCGTAGTCGGTGCCCTGGTCGGTGTTCCACATCTTTTTGCACGCAATGCTGCAGGTATGGCAACCGAGGCACTTGTTCAGGTCGAGGACCATCGCGATCTGACGGTCCGGTGTCGGGACATCGTATTTCATGCGGATTCACCATCGCTGTGAGAGGTTGCCACGGGCTTCACACCGGTGGGTTGCCCGGTCCACGGGCGGATGCCGATGCGCGTGTCCTGTACCGCGCTGCCCGGCTGGTAGCGGTTCATCAGATGTTCGATCTGGCCGTAGCCGCCCGCCATGTGCAACGGGTTGACCAGACCCGGAATCAACTGCTTGTAGGATTCGTGGTTCGGGAACTGGTGCGGCTCCCATGCGTGGTAGTAGTAGGCCACCCCGGGGCGTACCGTGGTCGAGTGTTTCACCCGCATGCGTATCGAACCGTAGTCGTTGTAGAGCTCGGCGTAATCGTGGTCGGCGATCCCCAGCTTTCCGGCCTCGGTCGGGTTCAGATACACCACGGGCTCGCCGCGCTGCAGACGCAGCATCATCGGCGTATCGCGCCAGCTCGAGTGGATCGACCAGCGCGCATGGCAGCTCACGAACATGAACGGGTAGTCGCCACCCGCCTTGGGGCTGTTCTTGTGCGTCGGGAACTGCTCGCGCAACTCGATGAACCACGGATGGTCGATGAACGAAGTGAGCCGCCCCGACCAGGTCGGCCACGGTTCCTTGTGTTCGGTGAAGCGCGTCAGCGTGTTCAGCACTCCGGTGCCATCCCAGTCGGGGTTGTGCAGCACACTCTGCTGCAGGCTGGCGCCGGTGGCGGTGTAGCGCGCGTAGCCGTCGCGCTTGAGCTGCTCGAGCGTGACGCCTTCGGTGGCGCTGCTGCGCAGGATTTCGGTGACCAGCTTCTCCGCGTCCTTCTGTCCGAGGTCGCCGTGGTTGCTGTAGCGCTGGTGCAGCGTCTTCCAGTCGCTGCTGCCGCGTCCGCAGCCGTCGAACACCGGCAGGTTCATCGCCTTCGCCTGGCGTTCGATCTCGCGTGTCAGCAACCAGTAGATCTCGAACTCGTCCTTCGACTCCGCGAGCGGCTGCACCGCGACGCCGCAGTAGTGCACGTACGGGATGTACGCCATCGTGTACTTGATGCCGGGCTTCTCGTACCAGCCGGCTGCGGGCAGGATGTAGTCGGCCTGCGTGCCGGTGTACGAGAACTTCGGATTGATGTCGACGATCAGTTCCATCTCGT
>DAOLKH010000046.1:0-8680 GCA_035331685.1 Pseudomonadales bacterium | reverse complement strand
ACGGCAACGACTGCGACAACGCCAACTACGGCTACGACGCCGACCACAGCTACGACGGCTACAACCGCGACGACTGCCACAACGGCGACGACCCCGATCAATCACCCGCCGCTGGTCTTGGTTGCGCCAGTTATGCAACAGGTATTCGAGGAAGGGCTACCCGGTGGACGCGAGGAAGGTGCAGCTTCGGTCGTAGTGACCGGAACGATCACGATCAGTGATCTCGACGGTCTCGAGGATATCGACACAATCACGATTGCCGGAATCGTCTTCGATGTCAGCTCGGGAATGGAAGAGCTCGTCGGTCAGAGTGTCACTACGCCTTACGGCCAATTGACCATCACTTCCTACGAAAACGGGGTGTACGGTTACGAGTACACGCTGCTCTCGGTGGTCGACAACGACAGTCAGGCAGGTGCAACCGATGACGGATTCATCGAGTCGATTCCCATATCGGTAAGCGACGGAACAGCGTCGGCTACCGCGCAGATCGACGTCACGATCGTCGATTCGGAACCGGCGATCCTCGATGTGGAAAATGCTGTCATCGTCAATGCCCCGGGCCTCTCGGTCACCGGTCACATCACGGCCGTTTCTGCTGACGGACTCTCCGGATTCAGTCTTGCCGGCAGTCTTGGTCTGGCACCTGAAGGAGTGAGCTACGCACTGCAGGATGACGGTACGCTGGTGGCAACCGACGTCACCGGCGACGTGTTGTTCACGATATCGCTCGACCCCGCGGGGAGCTACACGTTCACGCTGTTCAAGGCGTATGCCGACGTGGTTGCGTTGTCGCCTGACTTTGCAAACCTGGCGCTTGCACCGGGCAAACCTTCAATGTCTGTAGAGACTTCGCTTTATCGAAGCTACGACGTGCACACGGGTGCAGGCATCGGAGACCCGCTTACCAGCGTGGTATTCAGCGCGGGATCTCGAACTCTGAATCCCTCATCGGACGGGCTTGGAATCGGCAACGATCTGATCGATGACCTTGGAGCCGGGTCGCCGGAAGTGCTCAGGATGAGCTTCGCTGACCGGTTGACCGGGTTCTCGCTGAATGTCGGCAATCTGAGCACCAATGATGTGCTGGTCTGGAAGGTCTACCATGCCGGAACACTGATCGATTCGGGAACCATCAGCGGCAGCTACATTGGCTCCGACGGGTCTGTGGTGAACATCGCTGGAGACGAAAGCTCCGAATACTGGATCGATCTGTCACGCAACGGACTCGAGCAGCACACACTCTTCGACACCGTTGAACTCAGTGCGGCCAACCACACTTCCTGGAAGTTCATCGGTTTCACGGTTGATACACCGATCAGTATCGTGGAGACCCCGCTCGAGTTTGCGGTTCAGGGAACGGACAACGACGGCGATGTATCCACGAGTGCCGATTTCGTCGTGAACATCATCGGCGCAGGCAACATGCTTTACGACCTCGAAGGCAACACGGTGTTCGCCGGAGACATAGGTCCTGATGTGTTCAAATGGTCGCTGGCCGACCCCGGGGCTCACGACACGATCGCTCATTTCGATACGCGTCCGGCGATCGAGGGTGGCGATATACTCGACTTGCGCGATCTGCTGCAGATGGAGAATCACGATAATCTCACCAGCTATCTGCATTTCCAGGCGACGGCAGATGGTGGTGCCCTGGTACGGATCAGCCCGACCGGAGCCTTTACCGGCGATGCCGAGCACGATGCAGGAGTCCCGTTCCAGACGATCGAGTTGCAGAATGCGAGCGATCTGCTCGCGATCGGCAGTGACCAGCAGATCATCGAACACCTGATCAACAGCGGAAAATTGATGACGGACGGCTGATGCGGCCGTCCGTGCATCACGGTCATCGCAAGCGTTTGCGAGATGGAGCAGTGTGCGAATGCGTTATGTGCGACGCAATGTCGAAGGCGAAATCGTGGCCGTAAGCATGGAGCCGATCGAGGGATTCGAAGCGACCACGGCGGATGCCGCCGATCTCGTCGAGTTCGGGCAACGGGCCGGGGTCGTGCAGTCGCGCCTGGCTGAATCCGACCGCGAGGTCGTACGGGTGCTCGACGACCTCGTGAACGTACTGATCGGGAAAAATCTGATCCGTTTTACCGATCTACCACTGGCCGCGCAGCGCAAGCTGTTCGAACGCCGCGAGTTGCGCGAAGGCGGAACGCACCTCGGGTTGCTTGGAGAGGATCACACACTCCTCTGAACCGGTTCAGCCCGACACTGCTTCGTTATCCAGCATCAGCGTCACCGCAGGGCCGGTGGCACCATCAAATCCCAGTTCGACCAGCGTGCGCAGCTCCGTGGCGCTGTCCACACCTTCGGCAAGCGTGCTCAGGCCGATCGAGTGCGCGATCATCGCCAGTCCACGCAGAAACACCTGGTTGGACTGATTTTCGTCGATACCCTTGACGAACGCAGCGTCGATCTTGATGTAGTCAATACCGAGATCGTGCAGTTGTCCGATACGGGATACCTGGTGCCCTACATGTTCGATGCCGAGATGGCATCCCAGCGGTTTCAGCAGTGCGCACAGAATCCGGAAATGTTCCAGGTGCTGAAACACGCCATGCTCCGGTATCTCGATCCACAGGCGCACCGCATTTTCGCGAACACCGCCCAGTTTGCTCGCGATGCGATGCACGAGCACGGCATTGTTCATCGCCTGTGCAGACAGATTGATGCAGATATCGTCGGCCCCGTGTTGCAGGCGTTCCAGCGCGAGGTCTACCACCATCTCGTCGAGGCGATGGAGATTTCCAAGACGTGCCAGCCAGGGGACGAAATCTCCTGCGTGCAACCAGTCCGACGTTCTGTCGAGGCGCATGCGTGCTACGCATTCGTTGTGCAGGAAGCGTCCTGCCGCATCGACGACGGGGTAACTGTGCAGCTTGATGTGGTTCGGGTTGAGTGCCTGTGTGAAACGCTCTCTCCACACATCAAGCCCGTCGCGAGGTTCCTTCTCGTCGATCCCCTGGTCCGGAGCGGCCACTTGCACGCTGTTTCCTGACGGTTCCAGCGCAATCGTGAGTGCCGCATCGACGCGCGCCAGGACTCGTCCCAACTGATCTCCGTGACGGTAAAGCGTGGCTGCCGCCGGCAGACGGCACTCATCGGCCAGACCGAACTCGCGCGCGATCATTGCCATGCTTTCCTGAATCCTGCGTGCGAGGCCAGCAGCGTCGTCGCAACCTGGAGCCAGCAGCGCAAAATCAGAACCATTGAGTCGGCCAGGCATCCATTCGGCTTCGGCAGGCCCCGTGCTCTCCAGAGTTCTTGCAAAACGCCGGATCAATGCGTCCACGACCGGCCAGCCATGGTTACGGTTCAGTTCGTTCAGATCGAGCAGACGTGCAATGACCAGGACTCCGCGCGCACTCTCGTCCTCGCGTCCCAGTGACGTCAGCAAGCGTGCCATGAAATGCCCGCGGTTGAGCAACCCGGTCACCGCGTCATGGTGTGCTTCGCGGCGCAACTGCTCCAGACGCTGCGACTCGTCCTCGAGCATCTGGCGCACACGCTTGGCCAGGGCATTCATTGCACGCGCAACAGCCGCAAATTCGGGTGTCTTCGGCACCCCTGCCGTGATGAACCGACGTGCTCCGATTGCTTCTGCCTGCCGCACGATGCCATCGAGCGGGCGCAGGATCAGGCGCAGCAGCACGGTACCCGCGATGCCGGTCAGTACGGCCGCAGCGATGAACCAGGCCAGCAGACGCTGCGTGCTCGCCCACAATTCACGGTAAGCGAAGCGTGCATGGCTGCTGAGGGTCAGAGTGCCGTACTGCTTCCAGCCATCCTGCACCTGGGCGATGCCAGGCGTCACGTGCAGCGGGAACAGGCGCACGAACCAACCGGGAGCGCCATCGATGCGCACATCGCTGCTGCGCTCCACGATGACCTTCCCTCGGGGGTCGACGAGACGGATGCTCTCGTAATGGCCGGTGTCGAACTGGGAGACTACAAGCAACTCGATCGTGACCGCATCCTTCGGCATCTGCGACAGCGTCGAGGCAAGCGAGGTCGCGGTATCCACATTCTTCAGCAGCAGTTGCTCCTGCAGATAGGCTCGCGCCGACAGGCTGCTCACCAGCAGGCTTCCACTGAAGGCAACGATGGCGACCAATGCGATGGCGAGCCAGAGTTGCTTGATGAGCGACATTGATCAAGCCCCCGACGATGAGGATCCAACGGCCATCAGTGTAGGCCTTCCAGTGCCATCCGGCGAAGCACATCCCGCCAGCGCGACAGCCTGGCGGTCGGGTCACGGGCAGCCGGGACGGCTGCGCTGCCCAGCCACAAGCCTTCGCTATTGAAACCGAAGACAGGATATAGATCTGGACGGCGCGAGGCGGGACGCACCTCGGACAGAAGGTTGTCCAGGATCAGCGGCTCCGCGTCTGCCTGAGCGTAGTACGCAAGCACCATATGGGCCTGGCTGATACCGCTGCCCGGAAGACCGGCTTCGGCACGCACGTAGGTGATGCGCATGCGCTCCACGGGTATGCCCATCAGGACCAGCGTGGCGTATTTGCCGATGCTGTAGTCCTCGCAGTCCCCCGTTCCGCGGCCGAGCGTCTCGAGCGGCGTGGCCCAGTAATCGGGTTGCCCCCAGATCGCCGAATCATCCGCGAATGCGACGTGACCGTTGAAGAACGTATTCACCGCCAACAGCTTCTCGCGCTCGCTCATCGTTCCTGATGATCCGATCAACTCGATCCAGCTCGCGATCCTCGCCTCTGCCTCCACGCCGTAGCGCTCCCGTGCAAGATTCCTTGTACGGTCGAAATCGGGGCCGCCGACCGCGAGCGCCACGCAGCCAGCACAGACGAAAAACAACAGGGCGAGAAGCCGCGCGACAGTCATTCTGTCGACATGCTGATACCGGCCTCCTTCGTACAGCATCGCCTGGCAAGTTCCATTACGACTGTGAAAATATCGCGGATCGCCCATAAAGCTAGCAGCTTCGGCCGCCGTCGTTGGATAGAATCGCCTGCAGTCACGCTGAACGTGATGCAGTGAGCGCTTCGGGCAGATGCGCGGGCAATCAGGCAAGAGAAAGGAGAAAGGGGGACGTGTTGCGCACCAGGCTTCATATTGTGGTATCGCTCGCCTCGTTGCTGGGCGCAGGATCGGTTGCGGCCTCGGGCACGCTGGAAGATCTGCGCAGCGCTGCGCGCCAGACTGTGACATCGAACCCCGAAGTACGTGCTGCGGTACAGGAGTATCTGGCAGCCGAAGAAATGACACGTGTCGCCAGCGGCGGCTACCTGCCGCGACTCGACCTCGAGGCAGGGGTGGGACGGGAGCGTATCGACGATCCGCGCTATCTGGAAAGGGATTTCACACGCGACCGTGTGAGCGTGATGCTGAGTCAGATGATCTACGACGGCTTCCGAACCCGTAACGAAGTCCGTCGGCTGAACCACGCAGCACGCACGCGTTGGCACGAGATCCAGGGCGAGTCGGAACGGCTCAGCGCGGAAGCGGCTCGCGCCTACTACGATGTGATGCGCCATCGCGGGCTGGTTTCCCTGTCGGAAGAAAACTATGCAACGCACCGCATGATCTACGAACAGATCGAACGCCGTGTGAAGGCAGGGGTCAGCCGTCGCGTCGATCTGGAGCAGGCGGCAGGGCGCCTCGCGCTGGCCGAGTCGAATCTGCTGACCGATGTGACCAATCTCCACGATGTCAGCATGCGCTATCAGCGCGTGGTCGGCGAGGTTCCAGCAGCCGAACTCGCCGAGCCGCAGATCACGGGCGGACTGCTGCCACCGTCGATCCGTGAAACGCTGGTGCTCGCCTACAGGCAGAGCCCGCTCATGAACGCTGCGATTGCGTACGTGTGGTCCGCCGAGGCGGCAAAGGACGTGCAGAAGGCGCGCATGCTGCCACGCTTCGATTTGCGCGCACGCCAGGACTACTGGCACGACAAGGACGATATCAGCGGGCGTTACGAAGACTCCGTGGTCGAACTCGTGATGACCTACAACCTGTACAACGGTGGATCCGACGTTGCCGAGCGACGTCGCCTGGTACACAAGGCCGAACAGGCGGTGGATCTGCGTGAAAAGACCTGTCGTGACATCCGTCAGGAAGTTTCGATTGCATACAACGACATGAACCGGCTCGAAGAACAGATGAGCTACCTCGATCGACACCAGTTGTCGATTGAAAAGGCGCGTGAGGCATACCGCCGACAGTTCGACATCGGCCAGCGCACCCTGCTCGACATGCTGGACACCGAGAACGAGTACTATCAGGCCCGCCGTGCGTGGCTCAATGCGGACCGCGACCACACCATCGCCTACACACGTGCATTGGCAGGAGTCGGCGGTCTGGTCCGTGCACTCGAACTCGGCACCGACCTGCACGAATTGCCTGCACCGGGTGGAAAGCCCGGTGAAGTTCCGGACATGTATCCGGTATGTCCTGCCGAGGACAGTGCAGCACCAGCCATCAACAAGGAAGAACTGTTCCGCGAGGCGTTGCGCAAGCAGGGGGGAGCGAGGCCGGTGGCTGCTCCGCGAGCACCATCTCCGCTGCCGTACCAAAAAGGCGGGGAAACCGAGGATTCCGGCAGCACCGACAGCAGGAACTGAACCGCCGAAGTTGGCGAGTTGCAACGGTGCGAGCGCACCGACGGCGTTCAGCCGACCTGCAGTACGAGCTTGCCGATGTGCGTTCCGGACTCCATGTGTCTGTGCGCCAGGGCAGCATCTGCCAGTGCATACACGGTATCGATGCGTGGTTGTACCCGCCGTGATTCGATCAGTGGCCACACGTGCTGCTCGACGCTGCGCGTCAGCGCGGCCTTGAATTCCGCCGAACGGGATCGCAACGTCGAACCCGTGAGTGTGAGTCGCTTCAGCATCAGCGGCATCAGGTCGACTGCAGTCTTCGCGCCGCGCAGAAATGCGATCTGCACGATGCGCCCCTCCTCGGCCGCAGCACGGATATTGCGCTGCACATAATCGCCGCCAACCATGTCGAGAATCACATCGGCGCCACGTCCATTGCTGTGGCCCAACGTCTGTTCGACGAAATCCTCTTCGCGATGGTTCACGCTCAATTCCGCGCCCAGCTCGAGACTGGCACGGCATTTTTCTGCACTGCCGGCAGTAGCAATGACGCGAGCGCCCTGTGCGTTGGCGATCTGAATCGCGATGCTGCCGATGCCACTCGTCCCGCCGTGTACCAGCAGCAGCTCGCCACGCCGCAGTCCTGCACGCTGGAACACGTTGTGCCAGACGGTCAGCGTAGTCTCCGGCAACGCTGCTGCCTCGGCAAACGAGAAGCCTCGCGGCAACGGCAGGCATTGCCCTTGCGCCACGGCCGCGTACTCCGCGTAACCTCCTCCGTTCAGCAACGCGCACACGCGCTGACCCACGTGCCAGCGATCACAGCCTCTTCCGATCGCGACGATCTCCCCCGCCACCTCGAGTCCAGGTATGGTGGATGCGCCAGGCGGCGCGGGATACAGCCCCATGCGCTGCAACACGTCGGGACGGTTGATGCCGGCACAGACGACCCGGATCAGCACCTCCCCGTCCGCAGGTACCGGAACGGCTGCGCGTCGTTCCTGCAGTACGTCCGGGCCACCGGGGGAAGTGATTTCGATGCAGCGCATCGTCGCATGCTGGTCGTTCATCGGCGAAAACCCTTGTTTGCGCAACGAATGCGGCAAATTCATTGTGCCATAATCACCCCCGCCCTCTGCCGGCATTTCCGCCTCTGGTAAGCCGATCAATGAAGAAACGCCTCCTCTTGCTGTTGCTCGCCGCCGTGTGCGGATTCGTCATTGTCTGGTATGCGAGGCGCGAAGTTCCGGTGACAGTGCGGCTCCAGCAAGTCGGACGAGGCGACGTCGAACTCACCGTCACCAACACACGGGCAGGAACCATAAGGGCCTGCCGTCGCGCGGCACTTTCGATGCCGGGCGGAGGGCGGGTCGAAACGCTGCACGTGCGTGAAGGACAGGAAGTTGCCACCGGGCAACTGCTGCTCGAATTGTGGAACGATGACCGCAAGGCGATGACTGCACAGGCGCAGGCACAGCTGGCGGCAGTTACCAACCGGCGTGAACAGCAATGCATCGAGGCGGACAATGCCGAGCGCGAGGCCAAACGCGTGCAGGTGCTGCACGATCGCGGACTGGCGGCGCTGGAGACAGCCGAGAACGCGCTCACCAGGGCTCGCTCGTCCGCGTTCGCGTGCCGTGCGGCACACGACGAGCAGCGCATCGCCGCTGCCAGTCTCGAAATGAACCGCGCCCTGTTGGCACAGACACGCCTGCATGCACCGTTTGCAGGCATCGTCGCCGAGATCAACGGCGAAGTCGGCGAATATGTGACCCCTTCCCCACCGGGAATCCCGATGCCACCGGCAGTCGATCTGATCGATTATTCCTGCCTGTACGTGCGGGCACCGATCGACGAAGTCGATGCTGGCCGCCTGCAGACTGGGCTGCGCGCACGAATCACGCTCGATGCATTCGGCGGCCGTCACTTCGAAGGTCGCCTCGATCGCATAGCGCCCTTCGTGCGCGAGATCGAAAAGCAGGCGCGCACGGTCGACGTCGACGTGCTGTTCAGCGAACCCGCAGACCGCGAACACCTGCTGGTCGGTTACAGCGCCGATATCGACCTGCTGCTCGAAATGCATCACGACGTGATTC
>DAOLKH010000045.1:0-8701 GCA_035331685.1 Pseudomonadales bacterium | reverse complement strand
AGGCGGGCCGTGCGCGTTTCCTGCGCCTGGTGAAGTGGGCCGATCTGCTGATCGAGAACAACACGCCGGCGCAGATGCAGGAGTGGGGCATCGATTACGCCACGCTCGCCGAAGTCAATCCGAACCTGGTCGTGGTATCGATCACGCCGTTCGGTCAGACCGGACCCTACAGCAACTGGAACGGCTACGACCTCAACGCTTACCACCTCACCGGCGCGAGCAGCCGTTACTGCGGCCGGCCCGGTGAGATGCCGCTCGAACATGGCACCTTCGCAGCCGACTATTACGGTGCGGTAACCGCCGCCGCGTGGGGGCTCGCTGCCGTCTACGGCCGGCGACACACACACGGTGGACAGCACCTCGATGTTTCAAGCGCCGAGGCGATTGCCGCGACTTTCGTCGGGGGGCAGAACATCGGTCTCTACGCGCAGGACGGCAGGTTCGACAAGCGTACCGGTGTTGGCATGCCGCTGGGCGCACCGGCGACAATACTGCCGTGCAAGGACGGACACGTCTGGATGCTGGCGCTCGAGCCGGGGCAGTGGAACGGAATACGACAGGTGATGGGCAATCCCGAGTGGGCCGATCTCGAGCTGTTCCAGGACATGTTCCAGCGTGCGCAGAACGCCGATTTCCTCTATTCCATGATCGAGGAATGGACGATGCAGCACGGCAAGCTCGAAATCATGGAGAAGTGCCAGGCCGCCGGCGCCCCCGTGGCCGCCGTGTTCACGGTGGCAGAAGTACAGGCGCACCCGCACCTCGAGGCACGTGACTACTTCGTCGACGTCGATCATCCGGTACTGGGTACCGTACGCACGCTCGGAGCGCCCTTCAAGCTGCCTGCGTCGCCCGGTGGCCCGCATGCACCGGCGCCTCTGCTCGGCCAGCACGATGAGGAAGTCGAGCGCGAACTGGCGGCGTTCGAGCAACAGCAAGGCGGCGCCCGCTGAGGCGTGATCGGGCGGGCAACCGGACTGGGTGTGGAGCAGGGAATCATGGCAAGTGCACTGCCGCTGAAGGGAATACGCGTCGTCAATTTCGGCTGGGTCTGGGCGGGTCCGGTTGCAGGCCAGACGCTGGGTTTTCTGGGCGCCGACGTATTGAAGATCGAATCACGTGCGCGCATCGACATGATGCGCACACTGCCGCCTTTCGGAGAAGGGATTCCCGACCCGAACCGTAGTCTGTCCAATCATGCGAGCTGGGCCGGCAATGGCTCCGTGTCGCTGAATCTCAAGCAGCCCGAGGCAAGGCAGCTTGCGCTGGATCTGATCGCGCGCTCGGATATCGTGATCGAGAACTTCGGTCCGGGGGTGATGGAACAGCTCGGGCTCGGCTACATCGAACTGCAGAAGGTCAAGCCGGACATCGTGATGCTTTCGATGCCTGCTGCGGGGCTGTACGGTCCGCTGCGGGCGGTGCGCACCTACGGACTCAGCGCTGCATCGACCACGGGTCTGGACAGTCTGGTCGGCTACAAGGGCGGCGACCCGATCCCGGTGGAGAACGCATTCACCGATCCATTCGTCGGCATCTTTGGCGCGTTTGCGGCACTGACCGCACTGCATCATCGCGACGCCAGCGGGCGAGGGCAGCATATCGACTTCTCGCAGCAGGAGGCGATCATGCACATCACCGGACCTGCGCAGATCGATTACGTGATGAACGGGCGTATCGGTGGACCGAAGGGCAACGAACACCCGCTCGGGCTTGCTGCACCGCACGGCGTGTTTCCGTGCGCGGGCGATGACCGGTGGATCAGCATTGCCGTGCCGAGCGAAGCGGAGTGGCAGGCCTTGCGCGCTGCGATGGGCAATCCCGAGTGGGCGAACGATGCACGCTTTGCGAGCCTGGCCGACCGGCTGCAGCATATCGACGCGCTGCACGAGACGCTCGCAACCTGGACGGCGAACCACGATGACCGCGAGCTTGCAGCGATGCTGCAGTCGCACGGTGTTGCCGCAGCGCCGGTGCTGAACATCGGTGATCTGCTGCACGATCCGCATTACCGGGCGCGCAAGACCTTCGTCGAAGTGATCCACCCGCTCGGCTTCCCGGAAACCATCTACGGCGCCTACGTGAAGATGAGCCGCAGCGAGCCGGATGTGCGCACCGGGCCGATGATCGGACGCGACAACGACCGCGTGTTCCTGGAGATTCTCGGTCTCTCGGAGCAACGCTATCGTGAATTGCAGGAGGCGAAGATCATCTATTGATACGCCAGCGTGCTGGCCGGCACCGTCCGCAGCCTGACGCTTTCCGATAACTCGATGACAAGGAACGGAAAACCATGAAGTTTGCACTTGCCATACCCGGGCTGTTGAACTACCCCGCCTCGATGGCTCCCTGGGAGCCGCAGGCCGGCGGCGCCGAGATCCTGAAGTTCGCGCAGCATGCCGATGCACAGAGCTGGGAGTGGCTCACCATCCCCGAGCATCTGTTCATGCCGAACGATATGGCAGAACACATGGGACGGCGTTTTCCCGAAGGAATTTCCGCCTGTGCGGTGCTCGCCGGCGCCACACGCCGGATCCGGGTGCTGACCTACGTGCTGGTGGTGCCGTACCGTCACCCGCTGCTGCTTGCCAAGCAGATCGCGACACTGGACTGGCTGAGTGGCGGACGTTTCACGCTGGGGGCGGCGCCGGGGCACCTCGAGGGCGAGTTCGAGATGCTTGGTGTGCCCTTTCGTGAGCGCGGCAAGATGACCGACGAGTGCCTCGACGCGATGATCGAATGCTGGACCGCCGATTCACCGCACTTCGACGGCAAGTACGCCAAGTTTTCCGATATCGCCTTCGAGCCCAAGCCGGCAAGCAAACCGCATGTCCCGATCTTCGTCGGCGGCAATACCGAGGTTGCGATGCGCCGTGCGGCGCGCGTGGGCGACGGCTGGATTCCGTGGCTGATCACCGCCGAGCAACTGCCCTCGTCGCTGGAGTTCCTGCGTCGTCAGCCGGGCTACGAAGAGAAGGCGGATCGCTTCGAGGTCGTGATCACCTCTACCGAATACCAGGTTGAGGACTATTCACACGCCGAGACCGGCGAAACGCGTATCGAGACCAACCGCGACAGGATCCTGTTCGAAATCGAAGCATTGCAGAAGGCAGGTGCGACGGTTGCGCAGGTGTATCCCGCGCGCATGGAAACCTTCGAGCAGTGCCTCGACTGGGTGTCGTGGTACAACAGCGACATCATTCCGAACTTCCGTTGATCGATCCCGGAGCCGAAGTCATGGCAAAAGAAGAGAACATGTTGCTGTTTCGCATCGAGGACAACGTCGGCATCATCACGCTGAACCGTCCGCACAAGCTGAATGCGATCAGCTGGGAACTGGCTGCAGAACTGGCTGCGCTGCTGTACTCGCTGCGCGACAACGACGAGGTGCGTGCGATCGTGCTGCACGGCAACGGTCGTGCGTTCTGCGCTGGCGGTGACGTCGACTTCCTCTCGGGCGACAGCGACCGTCCGATGCCGGGCACATCGGATGCTTCACGGCCGATGCCGCGCTCGCAACGCAAGACCCCGGGTGGTCCGTTCATCGATGCGGTGCGCCAGCTCGTCGCGGTTGACAAGCCGGTGATTGCCGCAATCCAGGGACACGCGGTGGGCGCCGGGCTGGGGTACGCGATGGCCTGCGACCGGCGTTTTGGCGACACGACGACGAAGATGGCGGCGATCTTCACCAATATCGGCGTCTCACCCGACTGTGGTGTGTCGTGGTTCCTGCCGCGGCTGGTCGGGTTCTCCAACGCGCTGATGCTGGTCGAAACGGCCAAGGTGCTGAATGCCGAGGAGAGCAAGGCGATCGGTCTGCTCGACGAACTGGTGCCTGAAGGCAAGGCCTTCGAAGCGGCATTCGAATACGCCCGCTTCATTGCCGGGCGCGCCAGCGTTGCCGTCGACATGGCGCGCCGGCTGATCCATCGTTCACAGTACGCCACGCTCGAGGACATCCTTGATTACGAGGCAGTTGCCGGAACGATGGTCGCGTCGGCTTTCGATGCGCGCGAGGGGACACAGGCCTTCCTCGAGAAGCGCAAGCCGGTGTATCGAGGGATCTGAGTCCGCGGCGCGGATCGGGGGTCTGCACAGCATCGTTTTGTCGCAGCCCCGGTCGCGCCAATCGAACCCGAACGTGTGACCGGATTCCGTCCGGTTGCATCCGAGATCACCGCAGCGGGGGGCAAGAGCATGTGGCGCCGTCTGATCCTGTCCATGTTGCCCGTGCTTCTGGCGGGCTGTGTGCAGCAACAGGATGCCGGAACCGGGACAGGCACTGCCTGCAGCGGTTCTGGCTCGGGAGAGCAGCCAGCGCGGCTGTTCCTGCAGCAGGTGTCGGACTCGGGTGCGCTGGTCCGCTGGCGGGGTGAATCCCGCGTGCTGTGCTTCGGTACGCAACCGGAGCAGCTGAGCGTGCGCGTGGATGCGCACGAGGAAAGCGGGCATATCGAAGCGGCGTTGAGCGGTCTGCAGCCTGATACGGTCTACTACTACGCACTTGGCAACGTCGGTACGGCGCCGGCGACGCAACATTTTCGTACCGCACCGAAGCGCGGTGCCCTGCCTGCCGATGGCAACACACGGATTCTGCTGCTTGGCGACTCGGGCACGGCCGCTGCGGAGCTCGACGCTGGAACCGCACGCGAGGATACGACCGCCATGGCGGTCGCCAATGGCGTGCGCAGCTTCATTGCCGGCCAGGGCGGGGGGGAGGCCATCGACCTGCTGCTGCTGCTTGGAGACAACGCCTATCTGGACGGCTCGGACGAGCAGTGGGAAAAGGCGTTCTTCGGCATCTACCCGGAGATGATGCGCAGTGTCGCGACCTGGCCGACGATCGGCAATCACGAGATGGGGCAGGGACGTATCGACGTATGCCAGTTTGCGCCGATGCCCCAATGCGCAGCCGGTCCCGTCTACAGAGCGATGGGAGGCACCAGCGAGTCGACCGACCCGGCCAGCTACGACAGTGACGGAAATGGACCCGATCCCGGGGGCATGCCGTACCTGTCGATCTTCAACCTGCCGACGCGCGCCGAACTCGGTGGAGTGCCGAGCGGCACCGAACAGTACTATTCGTTCGACCACGCAAACATCCATGTCGTCAGCCTGGACTCGCAACTCTCGAATCGTGATCCCGCCCAGCGCGAAGCGATGCGCCAGTGGCTGGTCAATGATCTGGAAGCGAACGACAGCGACTGGACGATCGTGATTTTCCATCACCCCCCGTATTCCAGGGGTGTGCACCACGACTCGGACGTGGAACAGGCCGAAATCGACATGCGCCAGACCTTCGGTCCGGTGTTCGAGGCGCACGGGGTCGACGTCGTTTTCAGCGGCCACGCACACTCGTACGAACGGTCCTGGTATCTGCATGGGCACCAGGGCAAGTCGACGAGCTTCGACGCCGCACGGCACGCGGAGCTGAACAAGGCGGGGGAGCCCGCGATCGGACAGAACGAAGAGTCTTATCGGCAGATCAGCCCGGGCAGTGGTCGTGACGACAAGGTGGTCTATACGGTTGCCGGCAATGCCGGGCAGGCCGATCGCGAAAACCCGTGCCAACCCGGCCATCACCTGATGTGTACCTCTGAAGAATGGCTGACACATCCCGCGCACCGGCGCTTCGAAACCGGGCTGCAGGGCTACCGTCCGCACGGCATCGCACGTACCGGAGCCGTGGTCCTCGACGTCGATCGCAACAGGCTGAGCTCGCGCTTCGTCGACCAGCACGGCGAAGTGCTCGACTGGTTCGTGATCGAACGTTGAGAAGCGGTGTGATGCTGCGGGTCGGCAGATGCGTTGCAGTGCTGACCCCGTGGTTTGTTGCGTGCGCACTGCGCGCACACCCCGGAGCGCACGCAAGCCTGGTGGTGCTCGATCAGCTCATTGCCACCAACCCGGCGTCGCAGGAACTGCGCATCCGCCGTGGGGCATTGCTTTCGCACGAAGGAATGTTCGACGAGGCGCTGACGGACCTCGAGCAGGCACGCACGCTCGGTGATCCGGGGGCGATCGACTTCGAGCTCGGGGTGCTGCAGTTGCGACGCGGGCGCCTCGACGAGGCACGGCTCGCACTGGACCGCTGGTTGCAGCGTGAGCCGCGGGACTTCATGGCGTTGCTGCAGCGGGCACGCACATTCGGTGCAATGGGCCAGACGGGTGCTGCGCTGCAGGATTACGAAACCTATTTCGGTCTCGCTGTGGCACCGAATCCGGGGGACTATCTCGCCGCAGCGCGTCTGGTACAGCACGAGGACCCCGTGCGGGCACTGCGTGTGCTTGACGCGGGGCTGGCCCGGCTGGGCGAGATTGTCTCGCTGCAGAAACTTGCGGTCACGATCGAGCGCCGACGTGGCAGGCCGGATGGTGCGCTCGCGCGCTGGGAAGAGCTCGGTGACGCATTGCACCACGGACCCGCATGGCAAGTGGAGCTTGCCCGCTTGTTGCTGCTGAACGACCGGGGCGCCGATGCACTGCGGATGTTGCAGCTTGCCGAGGAACAGCTCGCCACGCTGCGCAGCACGCCGGCTCGCGCCAGGCTGCGCGAGCAGATCTCCAGTCTGCGCGATTCGGCAGGTACCTGAACCCTCAGATCAGCTTGTCGGCGCGCAGCTTTTCGAACAGCCGGGCGGCCACCTCGGCCGGCGTACCGTCGATGAATTCGCAGTGTCCCTGCACTTCCGGCACATACTGCCTGATCAGCTGCACGCGCGGCTGCAGCGCTTCTGCAGGCAGCCCCAGCGAAGACAGTGCAATCTGTTCTGGCTGCTTCTTGCGTGCTGCCATCTTGTCGCGAGCGCTCGGGAAGCGTGGCTCGCCAAGCTCGTTGCTGATGGTCACGACTGCCGGCGGCGCGGCTTCGACGACCTCGTCGCCGTCCGGGGTCACGCGCGTGACGCGCAGCCTGCCGTTCTCGAACGCGATCGCACGTGCGATCGGCGCGATCGGCATGCCCAGCTGTTCGCCCAGCAGGGCTGCCACCACGCCCTGGTCATCGTCCGATGCCTGGCGTCCGCACAGCACCAGATCTGCGCCGCCACTGTTGCGAATGTAGGCCGCAAGCACGTTGGCCACCACGTGGTGGTCGAGTGCGGCCGGATCGGCGTCGATCGCGACGATCTCGTCGGCGCCGAGTGCGGCGCAGTGCTTCAGCGGATCGTGCAGATCACGGCCGATCGAAACTGCGGTGATGCGACAGTCGGCGCCGGCGTCACGCAGGCGCAAGGCGGCTTCCATGGCCTGCTCGTCGTAGGCATTGATCAGGCGCGGGATTGCCGATACGTCCAGCGTCTTGCCGTCGCCGGCGATCTTCAGGTTGCCGGCCAGCACGTAGTTGTTGACTGCTGCGGGATCGAGCACTTCCTTGATGCAGACGACGATACGCATGTACTGCTCCTGTCTTTCATCGGCGCTCCCGCCTGAGTGCGGGATTCGTGGTTCAAAGGTTGACGACCGGTGCCTCGATCGGGTTCCGGCCGGGGTTCAGTCCTCGTCGAACTCGGTACTGCCGGCATCGCACCACACGGCCTCGTGCGGGTATCCCGGTGGTGCCTTGGTCAGCGAACTCATCAGATACCAGCGCCACGGGAATTCACCGTAGTCGCGGTAATCGCCGGTGAGCGTGCCTGCAAAGAACTGCCGGCCCGCATAACGCGTGCCGGCCAACGCTGCGCCACCGTCGCATTCGGCGTGCCGACCAGCCAGCGCGGGATCGAATCCCGCGCGAAAGTCGACGCCTTCTGCCAGCGGATCAGTCATCGCTCGAGAAACGATCGAACACGTCCAGCGCTTCCTCGACCATATCGGAGAGGATCTGGCGCGCGGGCTTCATCTCGGTCACGTAGTCGATGCCCTGGCCAGCAGCCTCGGTCATCAGGTCCTTGCGCTGGTAGTCGTTGGCGCCCGTGATGTATTCGTTCGAGAGCAGCATCTGCAACGGCGGCTTCAGTGCACGCGGTGCGTCTTCGCGCGCCCACTCGACGTGCCATGGGCAACGAATCGTGCGCATGGTGTAGCCGGAGATGCAGTCCGAGTACGAGGTATCGTCCGCGGTCGATTCGATCAGTTTTTCCTTCATCGGCAACGCGACGTCGGATTCACGCGACGCCAGCCACAGCGAGCCGGTCCAGACGCCGTCCGCACCGAGCGCCAGTGCAGCGGCAAGATGACGACCGGTGGTCACGCCGCCAGCCGCAAGGATCGGAATGCCGGCTGCGCGCGCAACGTCGACCACCTGCGGCACGATCGAAAACGTGCCGATGTTGCCGGTATGACCGGCAGCGTCGTAGCCCTGGGCGATGATCGTGTCGGTACCTGCAGCAATCTGCTTCTTCGCCTGGCGCGGCTTGCCGACCAGCCCCCACACCTGGATGCCCATGTCATGCGCCCTCTTCAGCATGAACTCCGGCGAGCCAAGGCCCGAGGCGATCACTGGCACACGCTCGTCGAACAGCACCTCGAGCTGCTTCAGTGCGCGCGACTGGTCGAGTCCGCCCCAGTCGTTGATCTCGAGCTTCTGCTTCGGCTTCGGCACGTCGTATTTCTTGATGATCATGTCGGTGAATTCGCGCTGCTCGCGCGGAATCATCGCGTAGAGTTCATCGAGGGTCTTCTCCTCGGGCACCGAGGCCGGCAGCACGAGATCGATGCCGAAACGCTTGCCACCGATGCGGTCACGGATCCACTTGATGTC
>DAOLKH010000044.1:0-8943 GCA_035331685.1 Pseudomonadales bacterium | reverse complement strand
CGAGTTCCAGTTCATCGGCAGCGCCTTCGACGACCGCCTGCACTACACCGGCGGCATCTTCACGTACAAGGAGGACGTAGCCGAAGTCAACCCGCAGACGTACTCGTTGCCGATTGCGTTCGTCGCCCCGCAAGGCGCAGCCACACCCATACTGGGCCCGCTCTACGACGCAGCCGGTTTCTGTCCGGCGATGTATGGTGGGTACCTGTGCGTAGGCTCGCAGCGGTTGCCGATCCCCGGTGCCAGTGACCCGGGCGTCCCCGGCGTGGTCGACTTTGCATACGGGCAGAGCGCCAAGTCGCTTGCGGTCTACGGGCAGACAACCTACGCGCTGACCGAGGCGCTGGACCTCACGCTCGGCATCCGCTACACGGAAGACGACAAGAAAGCGTGGGTGTACAACCAGAACATGCTGCGGGAACTGCCCACGCTCACCCCCGGCAATCCGGTTCGCGCCAAGGGAGACTGGGACAACGTCAGCTATCTGGCGAACCTCAACTACGCATTCACCGACGATATCCGCGCTTACCTGACCTATACCACCGGTTACAACGGCGGCGGCTTCGGCGCACGCGCCGCGAACGTCACCGACTTCCGGACACCCTATGACGAAGAAGAGGTCAAGGCGATCGAACTCGGCCTGAAGTCGGAGCTGCTGGACAACCGCCTGCGCCTGAACGTGGCGCTGTTCCGCAACGAATACACCGACGCCCAGGTAGCCGTGTTCAAGGCTGGCGAAGGCGGGGCATCCTCGGCCATCGTCAATGCGGGTGCAGAGACGATCCAGGGCATCGAGTTCGACGTCGTCGCGGTGCCGGTCGATGGTCTGACGATCGACTTCACCTACGGCTATCTGGACGCCAAGTTCGACGAGTACATGTCGTACAACGCGAGCACCGGCCGGCTCGAGAACATCGCACGCAACACCACGGTACCGCAGGCTCCGAAGAACACCGCATCGCTCGGCGTGCAGTACGATTTCGAGCCGTTCAGCTTCGGTGCGCTGTCTGCACGGGTCGACATCGCCTACAAGGACAGCTTTGTATACCATCCGTACGAGAACGAATGGAACTCACCGGACAGCCGCACGCTGGTCAATGCGCGTCTCAGCCTGAACGACATCCGGCTCGGCTGCTGCAACGACAGCAACAAACTGCGGGTGTCGCTGTGGGGCAAGAACCTGACCGATGAGGAATACATCAACTGGGGTATCGACTTCGGCGCACTGGGCTGGTCGGGCGCGACCTACGGCGAACCTCGCACCTACGGTCTGGACGTGGTCTACACCTACGACTGATCGGGCAGGGGCGACCCACTGGTCGCCCTCTCAACCAGATGCGACTGACCATGTAGGGGCGACCGGCGGTCGCCCTTTTTATAGGCGGTCGCCCTTTTCATATTCGGTTCTGCCACACACGGAGGCTCCCGATGATGCTGGAAACGCTGCTCGCCGAACGCGAGATCTACCGTGCGCTGGTACGCTTTGCACGCGCAATGGACTACCGCGACTGGGGCGCGCTCGATGCGATCATCGCACTCGACGCGAGCGCCGATCTCGGCATGGGGACGATCCACGGCCGCGAGGGAATCACCGCGTTCATGCGCTCGTTCCTGGACGACTGCGGCCCGACCCAGCACATGCTCGGCAACGTGATGATCGACGTCCAGGACGATACCGCACAGAGTTCGTGCTACGTCAGCGATATGCACAAGGGCAGTGGCGAGAAATCTGCGCTGACCTTCTCCACGCTCGGTGAGTACCACGACAGTTGGGAGCGCGTAGGCGGCGTGTGGCGGATGACCCAGCGCATCAAGCGCAACCGTGCGCACATCGGCGACATCAGCGTGCTCGGCGCTGGACCGGCTTCGCGCTGACACCGCGATGTCCCCGCACGCACGAACCTTCACATCGGGAAAGCCGCAATGAAGTTCCTGAAATACGGCCTGGGCATATCCGCTCTGCTCGCCATTGCATTGATCATTGCATGGCAGCAGGCCGAACCCGCACCACTGCCCGAGCACAGCGAAAGCGCCGCACTGCTGGCTCCCGGCGCGTGGCAGACGCGAATGCGCGAATTCGACCTCGTCGATACGACGCGTCCGACCGACGCCAACGGTGATTTCGCCGGTGCCCCCGAGCGACGCCTGCACACACGCGTGTGGTTTCCGGTCAGCGACGCCGGCGGTGCGCTACCGCCACGGGCGATACCGCTGATCGTCTACAGCCATGGCTTCATGGGCAACAGCAGCGAGCCGACCTATCTTGCGCAATACCTCGCCAGCCACGGTTACGTGATCGCGGCTGCGGATTTTCCGCTCACTAACATCGATGCTCCGGGAGGAGCCAACGTCTTCGACGTGATGAACCAGCCCGGGGACGTCAGCTTCCTGATCGATACCCTGCTGGCATGGAACAAGGATCCCCGCAGCCCGTTTCATCAACGCATCGACCCTCAGCGCATCGCGATCGCAGGTCTCTCGCTGGGCGGAATGACGACCACGCTGGCGGCCTACCATCCACGCGTACGCGACCCGCGAGTGAAGGCCGCTGTCTCGATCGCCGGCCCCTTCGAGCTGTTCGGACGCGCGTTCTTCGCCGACTCCGGACTGCCGTTCATGATGCTCGCCGGTGATGTCGACGCGATGGTTCCATACCAGGACAACGCGCTGCCTGTGCTGGAACGCGTGAACAACGCCTGGCTGGTCACCGTTGTCGGGGGCTCGCACATCGGCTTCGCGCAGCAGGCGTCGACGCTGCGCTGGCTGGACAACGGGGACAGCGTCGGCTGCTTCTTCATCCGTGACCGCACACCCGAGAGCAGCGACGACACCAGCTACTTCGACCGCATCGGCAGCGAGCAGGAAGGCATCCTGCGCGGCATGAAAAACCGCCTGTGCGAACGCAACCCGTTGCCGCCCGCAATTTCGCCACTGCTTCAGCACCGCATCACGATGCTGGCGCTGCGCGCCTTTTTCGAATCGGAGCTGAACCCGGATGCGGCGATACGCGAGCGCTTCCGTCGTTATCTCGCCGGGCAGCTCGCGCCAGAGCTGGGGAGCGTGCGTATCGCCCGCTCCGATCCGCACCCGTAGCCCATGCGCCTGACCGTACCGCTGGCACTTGTCGCAGGCTCGTTGCCACACCGGGTCCACGCTGTACCAGGCAGCGGCATCGACCGCCAGATTGCGGACGGTTTTGCACCGCTTGCAGATACCGTGGCCCGCTTCGTATTTGCGTCGATCGATTTCGGCGGCTTCGCGGTGCCGTGGATCCTGTTCTGGCTGATCGTCGCCGGCATTTTCTGTACGCTCTACTTTCGCTTCATCAATCTGCGCGGCATGGCACAGGGCATGCGGATCATCCGTGGAGACTACGACCGGCCGGAGCATCACGGGGACACCACCCACTTCCAGGCTCTTGCCACGGCGCTTTCGGGAACCGTGGGGCTCGGCAACATCGCCGGTGTCGCTGTTGCCGTCACGATCGGTGGACCGGGAGCAGCCTTCTGGATGATCGTCGCCGCGCTGCTCGGCATGGCGACCAAGTTCTGCGAATGCACGCTGGCGGTGAAGTTTCGCCATTACCGCCCCGACGGTTCGGTCTCGGGTGGGCCGATGTATTACCTCACACAAGGAATTGCAGCCGAATACCCGCGCCTGGCACCACTGGGGCGCATGCTCGGCGTGCTGTTTGCCGTGCTCTGCCTGTTCGGAACGATCGGTTGCGGCAACTTCTTCCAGGTCAACCAGGCGTACCAGCAACTGCTGCTGATCACCGGTGGTGAGCACAGCCTGCTCGCAGGCCGTGCCTGGCTGTTCGGTGCGGCAATCGCGATCGCAACCGGGCTGGTCGTGCTCGGAGGCATCCGGCGCATAGCACGCGTGACTGACCGGCTGGTCCCACTGATGACGATCCTCTACCTCACGGCCGGCCTGGTCGTGCTTGGCAGCAACGCCCGCGCGATTCCGGATGCCTTCGCCCTGATCTTCAGCGGAGCATTCACTGCGGCAGGCGTGCAGGGCGGCGTGCTTGGCGCCATCCTGCAGGGCTTCCGTCGTGCCGCGTTTTCGAACGAGGCCGGAATCGGCTCGGCACCGATCGCGCATGCCAGTGTGAAGACCGACGAACCTCTGACCGAAGGACTCGTGGCGCTGTGGGAGCCGTTCATCGACACGGTGATCATCTGCACGATGACGGCGCTTGTGATCACGGTTGCCGGAGTCGGGAATCCGCTGCCGCAGGCACAGGGCGTTGCGCTCACCTCGGCCGCCTTCGCGACCGTGATGCCGTGGTTCCCGTACGTGCTTGCCGTGGTCGTATTGCTGTTCGCCTATTCGACGATGATCGCCTACTGCTACTACGGCACCAAGGCAGCGAACTACCTGTTCGGGGAAACCGTCACGGTCGACGTGTCATACAAGCTTTTCTATCTGGCGGTGACGATCTTCGGCGTCACGATGGACTTCTCCGAGCTGGTCGATTTCGCCGACGCGATCTACTTCCTGATGGCGGTACCGAACATCGTTGGCCTGTATCTGCTCGCGCCGGTCGTCAAGCGCGAGATGGACTCTTACTTCGTCCGCCTTGCAAGGGGAGAAATCCGGCCTACACGCGAAGCACCGGAGCACCTGCTGGGATCGCCCTGAGCGAAGCGTGTGGCGATGCCTTCGTATCGGGCGCGTGTACCGCAGGGATGCGGCACTCGAGCCTAGAGGGATGCATGCACGGCGTCCTGCCGATGCGAAGGCATCGCCACACGCAGATCACGTCAATGCGCGAGAGACTTTTGCGGCGGCCTCTTCAGTCAGCCAGCGCCGCATAGACGTTCTGCACGTCATCGTCGGCATCCAGCGCCTCAAGGAAGGCCTCCACCTCGGCACGCGCGGCTGCGTCCAGCGTCACCGGATTGTTCGGCTTGTAACCCAGCACGGCCGATTGCACCGCGAATCCGTACTCCGGCAACGCACGGCTCACCGCGTCCAGATCGGTCGGTTCGGTCAGGAACAGCCACAGGCCCTCTTCCACGGGTTCGAGGTCCTGCGCGCCAGCTTCGATGGCCGCCAGTTCGGGATCCGCATCCGCTTGCTCCGGCCGCGCCTCGATCATGCCGAGATACTTGAAATCCCAGGAGACCGAACCGGAATTGCCAAGCAGGCCCTTGCGAAACAGCATGCGGATACTCATCGCGGCACGATTCTTGTTGTCGGTGAGACACTCGACGATCACCGGGACCTGATGCGGTGCAAAACCCTCATAAGTCATCGACTCGTAATGGACCACCTCGTCGAGCAGTCCGGCGCCCTTCTTGATCGCGCGCTCCAGCGTCTCACGCGGCATCGAGGCACGCCTTGCCTGTTCAATCGCCTTGCGCAGCCGCGAATTGGTATCGGGATCAGCCCCCCCGCGTGCCGCGACCATGATTTCCTTGGCCAGCTTGGTGAAGATTCGACCCTTGGCCGCAGCAGCATCCGCACGCGGCTTGGCTTTCCACTGAGCACCCATATGATCCACTTCCGGCAAGGAAACGTGCGGATTATAGAGCCTGCACTGCAGCCGCGCATGAGGCAGAAACGCGCAGTAGGTTTGGCAGAAAATCTGATGGTGGAGGCATACGGTATACTGGCGCCACTTCGTCAGGACAAGGAGTCCCGTTCATGCAACGATTCGCGAACCATTTCCGCAGCACCCTCACGCTGATGGCTCTCGCAGCGGCGCCATGCCTCAATGCAGACACCGTGCACCTGCAGGGTGGAGATCGCATCACTGGCGCGATCGTGTCCAAGATCGGCGATGTGCTGACACTCAAGACGACCTACGCGGGTGACGTGAAGATCGCCTGGTCACAGGTCGAGTCGGTGGAAACCGATACTCCTGCACGCTTCATCCTCAAGGATCGCACCGCGATGGATGCCCAGGCCGCGCGTGCGGCCGGAACGGCCGTAGTGCTGAAGGCCGGGGAGCTGATCACCACGGCACCGGTGGCGCTGGCCGACATCGAATACATCAATCCGCCGCCCGAGGTGAGCGGTGAGGGCGTCAGCGTCAGCGGGCACGCCAACCTCGGACTGACCGCCAACCGCGGCAATACCGACAACGATCAGTTGTTCTACGACGTGGAAGCGGTGATCCGCAGCATCAAGAACCGCTTCACGATCGGTGCCACCGGAACCAACAAGCAAGAAGATGGCAGGGATACGGCACGCGGGAACCGCGCGTACTTCAAGTACGACCACTTCATCGATGACAAGTGGTATGCCTACGCGAATACGGACGTCGAGCAGGACGATTTCAAGGATCTCAACCTGCGTACGACGATCGGTACCGGAGCGGGCTATCAGTTCTGGGAAACACCGGAGCGCAATCTGGCGCTGGAAGCCGGCGCCACCTACGTGAACGAAGACTACGACATCGCCGAGGATGACGATTTCATGGCCGCTCGCTGGGCACTGCGTTACACGCAGTTGCTGTTCGGTGGCACGACCCAGTTCTTCCACATGCACGAAGGTCTCATCAGCGTCGATGATCCGGATGACACGCTGATTCGCATGCAGACCGGACTGCGTTTCCCACTGGTCGAAAACCTGAACGCAACGATCCAGTACAACATCGACTGGCAGAACAGCCCGCCGCCGGGCTTCAAGCGGACCGACAGCGGCTACATCGTCAGCGTCGGCTACCTCTGGTAGTAGTCATACAGCAACCGAGGATCCAGGGGTAGCGAGAGATGGCACGCATAGCGTACATGACCCGGGAGACTGCCCCATCCGGGCTCACGGGCCTGTTCGAGGACAACGCACCGGCGCATATCGTCGGCCTGTTGGGGCATGCGCACGCCAACGTCGCCTCGCTGAGCGCCTATCTGGTCAGCCTGCTGAGTGCACAGGAACTGGATGCACGCCTGCGCGAGCTGTGCATCCTTTATATTGCACGACTGTGCGCCTGCTCTTACGAATGGACCCAGCACGAGAACATCGCGCGCACGCTCGGGGTCGGCGATGAGGAAATTGCGCGGGTTCGTGACCTGGACGAGCCGGAAGCCGCTTTCGATGCACCGGTTGCGGATGCCCTGACGCTGTGCCGTCAGATGATTCGTACGCAAACCGCACAAGCTGAAACGATCACTCGCCTCGACCATACGCTGGGGACCAGACAACTGATGGAGTTGCTGCTCGCCGCAAATGCCTACATCGGGCTCGCGACGATCATGAATGCGTGTGCGATCGATCCCGAAGCAGGCATGTCGCAGGAAACAGCCCTGCGTCTCGCAGGTGGCACACTGGGCGCTTCGGTGTGGGGAGGAGGAGGCGTGCGCAACGAGGACTGAGCTTCGCCACCGCTGCCAGCCACGGAATTACAGCCTGCGCCAGCGCGGTGGACGTCCTTCCTGGAAGGCATGCATCGATTCTTCCATGCAGCCGGTGAAGTAGCCCAACACCTGGGTACGGTTTTCAAGCTCCATGGCGTGTCGCAGACTCGGCGCATCCACATTCACCCAGAGTCCCTTCTTCGTCATCCAGACGCCGTATTCACTGTTTTCGCGAATCGCACGCGCAGTCTCCAGCGCGCTTTCGAGCAGCATCTCGGGAGCCACCACACGTGAAACCAGTCCTATCCGCATCGCTTCATCGGCGCCGAATACGCGCCCGGTCAGCATCAGCTCTGCGGCCGCCGAAGCGCCGACAAGTCGGGGCAGAAACCAGCTCGTGCCCACATCGCATGCCGAAAGCCCCGTCTTGATGAACACTGCGCCAAAACGAGCTTTCTCGCTCGCAATACGCACGTCACTCGCAAGCGCGATCGCGAGACCTCCGCCAACTGCGGCGCCGTTCACCGCGGCGATCACCGGCTTGTCACATTCGTGAATCGCCAGCATCAGTTCCGCCAGATATTCCTGATACTTGTACACGAATCCGAGCTGCGTCATTCCTTCGGTACCAGGGATTGCGCCCGAGCCCGAGGCCGCCTTCAGATCGGCACCGGCACAGAAGCCCTTGCCCTCTCCGGTGATCACGACCACACGTACCTGGCGGTCATGGTTCAGCCCGCGCATGATCCCGGTCAGCTCACTGATCAATTCCTCGTTCAGCGCATTCAGCCGATCCGGGCGATTCATGCGCAGTTCGAGGATGTCTTCCTCGACCATGTTCTGCAGAATCATCGCCATGAGCATCCACTCCTTTCAGTGCGCAACAGAAATCCATTGCCCGCCCCTGGACAAGGCAGCGCAAACCCTCATTCCGCAGCCAGCCACCGCGCGCGCCAGGAACAAGCACACACAGCGATGAGGCGTCCGTTTCCAGACGCCTCATGAATGGAAGGATGAAAACGAGGACAAGAACAACAGCAAGAGACGACCGACAGAACGGTGTCGATCGCCTTGCCCGCTATACGCCAGCGTGTGACGCGACAACTAGCCGTGATGTTTCTTCAATTCGTCCGCGAGCACCGCCTGGGCCTGCTCATCCAGAACCTGGGTGACACCGTTCGAGAGTGCGGTAAGTCCGAAGTTGATGAACAACAACGGAATCGCAATACCCAGACCAAGTACCGTCGCGATCATTGCCTGGCCGATACCTTGCGCCATCAGCTTCGGATCGCTGGATCCAGTTGCCGTGATCGCGTGGAACGTGATGATCATCCCCACCACCGTTCCCACCAGGCCGAGCAGCGGACCCGCCGCGATACACAGGCGAACGAACGCCTGGAATCTCAGCAGCCGCGGCATCTCGCGCAACACCGCTTCCGACATCACCAGCTCGGCCACTTCGGGATTCGAAGCCGTATTGCCCTCACCCTGGAACGCAAGCAGCACACGGCCGAGCGGATTGTTTGGCGTCGGCTTGGCCAGATTGCGCAACTGCGCCACAACCGACATCCGGGTGATCACCAGGTACACATACTGGAACAGAGCGAGCAAAGCACCCAGCACACCCACGAATATG
>DAOLKH010000043.1:0-9005 GCA_035331685.1 Pseudomonadales bacterium | reverse complement strand
CCCCGCCCTCACCTGTGGATTCATGGCATCTATTTGATTTTCCATGTCTTTTACAAAAGCGCCCAAATCTTGCTTGCTGCTCCGAAAGCGGATGATCACGGAACCGGGCATGCCGTTACCACTGCGTGACGAAGGCGCCTCACTGAAACAGGCTCTCGCGGACGACACGCGCGCGCGCCTGCGGGCAGCGTGTGCGGATGTCGTGAATGCGCTGTTCGACAGCGCGGCACTGGCTGACGATGCGCAACGCCATGCGCGCACGCTGCAGTGGCTGCGTACGCTGCGCGAGCGTGGCGCTGCGATCATCGAGGCACTGCAGACGGAACTGACACGTTCCGGCGCCGCAGCGGGCCGAACGCCCAACGAATGCGACCTGCGCGATCTGTTGTACCACCATTTTGCCGTGCTCGACCCGCAACCCGAGGAACTTGCACTGCTCGAAGCCGTGTTCAGGCAGCGTCTGCTGCAGGCGTATCCAGCGATCGATCCGGACCGGCGCGACGGCGGTGATGGCGGTGATGCTGCAACGAAGCGCATCGTCGCACGCCTGCGGATCGGCCATCGGGATGCAACGCCTGGCGGCCTCGACTGCGGCGCGCCCGATCCCGCAACGCGGGCCATCATGACGGAAGCGGCTCCGACTGCGGCAGCGCCGACCGTGCGACCCCGCGGCGTCTGGCATTCCGCCGTGCTGACTGTGGTCGCATCGCTGACGCTGCTGATCGCGGCGGGTCCGCAGGCTCCGGCATCGACGCAGGCGACCCGGGCAACGGTGACGGCACCCACCGCAGTCACGATGGGCCCGAACGCAGCGGAGACGGCACAACCCGAGGCAACATCAAGCGACGTTCACAACGATCCTGAAACCACGACAGCCTCGCCACCGGCACCCGACACGCACGCAACCACGGATCCACCACTGGATCCGCTCGATGCGACACCGGCACCACCACCGACAGTGACCGCGTCGGCACCGCAGACCGCCAGCGACCCGCGTCTGGCGCTGCAGGTGGACTTCCTGCTGCGCCGCGCCGACGCCGCGCTCGCTGCCCTGCGCCTCACGGAACCGTTCCCGGACAGCGCCGCAGCGAACTATACGGCCGTGCTGGCCTTGACACCGGACAACACACGGGCGCTCGAGGGACTCGAACGCGTCGTCGCGATGTACGGCAGCCTGGTGAGAGGTGCACTGGCAAGCGGCAACGTGACGTACGCCAGCGAACTCTTCCAGCGCGCACGCAGCGTGCAACCCGCGTCACCGCTGCTGGCGCAAATGAACCAGGAAATCGCGTCGGCAGGCGGCTCAGCGCGCTGACCAGACACCGTCGCATTCGATCGCACGCCCCTCGCGCCCGAGCTTGATCAGGTGCGCCCACAGGGAATACTTCGCCATCAGGTGCATGGTGGCAGGCACATCGTCGTAGGCAGCCGGCACCAGCTCGTCGAGGGTGCCGGCACGCACCGCCAGCACACCGGCGATCTTCTTCTCGCGGTGCAGCCGATGCGCGACGATGGCGTCGATCACCGCGAGCGGCTCCGGCATCAGCTCACCGTGTCCCGGCGCAAGGCGGTGCAGGAGCAGCGCGCGCAGACGGTGCAGCGACTCGAGATAGTCGTGCATGTCGCCACTTGGCGGGATGATGACCACCGTCGAGCCATTCATGATGTGATCACCGGTCATCAGCATGCCCTCGTCCTCGAGCAGCACGCAGTAATGGTTCGCGACATGCCCCGGCGTATGGATCGCGCGCAGCCTGAATTCGCGTGTAGCCAGCAGCGGCTCGGCACCGAATGGCACGTCGGGTCGAAAAGAATGGTCCTGATAGGGATCATCGGCAGGAGCCGGCGCGCCACGCAGTTCGGCGCCGGTTTCACCCGCCAGCCGCAGTGCGGCCGGCGAATGATCCTCGTGGGTATGCGTGACCAGGATCCAGCGGATCCGGCCGGCTCCCGCAGCGAGAATCGCGTCGATATGCGACGAGTCTTCGGGACCGGGGTCGATCACGGCGATCTCGCGCGTGCCGACCAGGTAAGTATTGGTTCCTGGTCCGGTCATCACCGAAGGATTCGGTGCGACGATACGACGCACGCGTGCCGAAAGCGTGCTCGGCTTGCCTGGTTCGAGCGTGATCATCGTTTCGACCCCGTCTGCGAATGCGGAAGCGCAGCCGGTCCCTGCTCGCGTGCGCTCAAGCAACCAGGTCCGGAATCGGCGCTACCGGATCCACGTCGGCGTCGTAGTCGACACCCTGAAAGCCGAAGCCGAACAACTGCAGGAACTCCTGCTGGTAGCCCGCGAAATCGGTGAGCTGATCGATGCTCGCGGTCTCGACCAGCGGCCACAGGCGTTCGACCTCGCGTTGTACCTGAGGGTCGAGCTCCTTGCCGTCCATGCGCAGGCGCCCGGCATCGTCCAGTGCCGGTGCGCCCGCGTACAGCCCGGTGCGGAACAGGCCATCGACCTGCTCGATGCACCCCTCGTGAGTCCCGCGCACCTTCATGACCTTGAACAGCAGCGCGAGATAGAGCGGCATGATCGGAATCGCCGAGCTCGCCTGCGTGACCACCGCCTTCAGCACCGACACGAAAGCCTTGCCGCCGAGCGGTGCAAGCTTCTCGTTCAGGCGCAGCGCAACGCGATCCAGATCCTTCTTTGCTGCGCCGATCGTGCCGTCCCAGTAGATGTCCCACGTGATCCGGTCACCGAGGTAGGTATAGGCGGTGGTACGGGCTCCCGGTGCGAGCACGCCGGCACTGGCGAGCGCGTCGATCCACATCTCCCAGTCCTCGCCACCCATCACGGCCACCGTGTCGGCGATTTCCTCTGCGCTCGCCGGATCGAGCGCAACCTGCCGGATCTCGCGCCGATCGGTATCCAGCGTGCGCTCCTCGATCCGCTTGCCGATCGGCTTCAGTGTCGACTTGTGCGTGAAGCCGGTCGCTGGATGCGTCCGTCGCGGTGCCGCCAGGCTGTAGACCACCAGATCCACCTGCCCGAGCTCCCGACGCACCAGATCGATCGTCTTGTGCTTGATCTCGTCGGAAAACGCATCGCCATTGATGCTCCATGCGCCCAGCCCCGCAGCCGCAGCCTCACGGTGAAACGCGGCGCTGTTGTACCAGCCTGCGGTGGCGCACTTGCCGTCGCTGCCTTCCTTCTCGAAGAAGACCCCCACCGTCGACGCGCCACACCCGAACGCCGCCGTGATTCGCGACGCCAGCCCGTAGCCGGTCGACGCGCCCAGCACGAGCACACGTTTCGGTCCATCCGCGATCGGCCCCTGCGCCCGCACCCAGGCAATCTGCCTGGCCACACTGGCAGCGCAACCACTCGGGTGCGCCGTGATGCACATGAATCCGCGAACCTTGGGCTTGATGATCATTGCGTATTGTTCCTGTTGCGATCGGTGGCGCTGCGACGGCGCATTATAGCCACTCCCCGCCGGCCACCCACATCGCCCCGGGGACGGATCACCTACGGGCGCTCGAAGCGGTACATCGCGCTGCCCGCAGGCCAGTTGCTCCTTGCCAGTCTGCCGGCAGGCGGCGCATCGCTCGCATCGGGATGGGCGCTGCCTTCGCTCCAGAACCACACCCCACGCCGGTCCGGCGCGGCCATCTGCGCGCTGAAGTGCTGCCGCCATTCCTCACGGCTCACGTGTTCGACCGCCACGGCGATGCGCTCGCGATCGTCGAAGTCCGGCGCTCCGATCATGATCTCGGCCCACAGCCGCTGGCTTGCCTCGGCAAGCGATTTCGGTTTCTCGCGCAGCCGCTCCGCGAGCGATTGTCGATGGCGTGCGAACGTCGTCTCATCGAGCTCGTTCACTGCCTTGCGCTGCCCGGCGAGAAACTCCTCGAACGCCGCCGCCAGCCCGCGCGGT
Source organism: Pseudomonadales bacterium (assembly GCA_035331685.1). Taxonomy (GTDB): domain Bacteria; phylum Pseudomonadota; class Gammaproteobacteria; order Pseudomonadales; family UBA5518; genus UBA5518. The sequence goes on along the minus strand of DAOLKH010000043.1, from coordinate 5,121 downwards.
GCTGCCACCGGCGACTGCACTGCGAAGACCACGCCAGGCACACGATACAGTGGGTAGTTCTGCGCAAACGTCACGTAACCGAGCTGTTTCTCGGTTCGCAGTTCGTTGAAGAACGCAGCCCCCAGGATCTGCGCATCGAGGGCAACCCGCGCCCGCTCTTCGTCGCTGCTGTCTGCACCCTGCACGTACAGGAGCAGCGCGGAGTCCGGATGATCCACCTTGATCTCGCGCGCAAGCGAGCCGTGCTTCAGCGCGACGACCTCGACCGGCGGCACCACAGCCGGTGGTGGCGAACCCAGCGCCGTGCGCGCAAGCTCGGCGAGCGAGCGCGCCTCATCGGGGCTGTAGTTGCCGTGCACCAGCATCTCCAGCGTCAGCGCACCGCGCAACTCGACAACGAAGCGCGCCAGATCCTCCGGCCCCGTCCGCTCGAGCGCTGCACGCAGCTCGGCGTCGCGGTAATTGCGTGCGACCAGGCTGGAGCGCATCTCGTCGACGAGCTGCTGGTACGGCGGCCGCCGCGCGCTGTTGCTCCACTGGCGCAGCAGTTCGCTGCGAATCGCAGCAAGGCGCTCCGGCGCAAACCGCTCGTGCTGCAATGTTGCGAGCACCTTGCCAAGCAGCACAGACTGCCGATCGTCGTAACCGCCGATGCGCACCGTCAGCCCGCGCGCATCGGGCTCCACCGCGTAATCGAGTCCGGCGAGCGTGGCCGGATAGGCGTATTCGTTCAGTGCATCGTTCACGAGCCGCGCATGCAACACCGCCAGTGCCGCATCACGCGCACTGCGTCCGGGAACCGGCGACAGCAACTGCAGCACGATCGATGCCCTGGGAACCCCGAAGCTTGCGTCCTGCAGATGCCACAGCCGCAGTGACGCGGAATCGACGAGCAACTGCGGGCGCTGCTGCGCCTCGACGACCTGCTTCAGTTCCACGTTGTGTGGCACGAACTCGTTCGGCTGCGGCAGCGCGAGTGGCACCGTGACTGCAGCCGCCTCGCGCGTCAGCTCGTTCGCATCGAGCCGGCTCACGCCGTAGGGCGTCTCGAACCAGCGACTGTTGCGGTCCGTCGCCACGTCGCGGTGCGACAGCGTGAGCAACAGGTTGTCTGCACGCAGGTAGCCGAGGTATCTGGCGATCAGCGCCGGATCGTAGTCGCTGTATACGTAGGGCCCTCGCAGCGCGTCGCTGACCGGGTACTTCTGCAGCGACTCGGCCAGTCCGATCGCTGCCGAGGTCGGACTGCCTTTTTCGCGGAAACGGAAGCCAAGCGCGGCCAGATCTGCCTGCTCGCGAAAGCGCCACTCGTCGATGCCAGCACGCACCGTCTGAACGGCGTGCAGCACCAGCGCGGTGATCTCACGGTAGTGCGCCACACCCTGCGCGGTGAGCTGCAGGCTGATCTGGAACGCGTCCTCACCGTAGAGATCGAGCCCGGCCCCGGCGCTCAGGCTCTCGGCCCAGCCGCGCGCCTTCAGCGCCGACAGCACACTCCCGGGTCCTTCGTGACCGAGCAGGTTGCCGATGTATTCGAGCGGCTTCGCCGCGTAGCGCTCGCGCGCCGACGGCAAGGGAAACAGCAGCGTCAGCTCGCGCATCTCCTTTTCCGGGCGGATACGCACCTCGAGTGGCAACGTTCCCGGCACGAACATCGAGGGTACATCGTGCAGTTCGCTGCGGCCGTGATCCGCGACCACACCGAAGTCCTCCGCGACCAGTGACTGCAGCTCGTCCAGCGATTCGCGCCCCAGCACCACCAGTGTCATCAGTGCCGCACTGTAGTAGCGCTCGTGAAACGCCAGCAGATCCTCGCGCAGATCACCGCGACCGACATCCAGCGTCTGCAGATTGCCGACGCCGAGCTTCGCGAGCGGGTGGTCCTGGCGCACCAGTTCGCGCAACACGTCGTATTCGCGTCGTCCATCGTCCTTCAGGCCGAGACGGTATTCCGAGTCCACCGCGTTCGCCTCGCGCTCGACATAGGCCGGATCAAACAGCGGAGCGACGAAAAACTGCGCGAATCGATCCAGTGCGGGCGCGAGGCTTCCCGGTTCGACGCTGAAGAAATAGTTCGTGCGGTCGATGCCGGTGTAGGCGTTGTTCGAGCCACCGTGCGCGTTGATGAACTCCGTGTACTCGCCCGGGTCGGGATACTTGGCGGTACCGAGAAACAGCATGTGCTCGAGGAAATGCGCCAACCCCTGCCGCTGTACCGGGTCGTTGCCGGAACCCGCCCGCACCAACAGGCTGGCTGCCGCCTTGTCGGTCTGCGGATCGGACACCAGCAGCACGCGCATGCGGTTCGGCAGCTCGAGATAACGGTATTCGCGTGAGTCCTGTGCATTGCGAACCACCGCGTCGGTGGCTGGCGGCACCGTGGCACAGGTCGCCAGCACGACACAGAGGAACGACAGCAACAGCAGACGCAACGGCATCGATGCACGCATGGGGACACTCCGCAGGCGGTAGGCAATGAATGAATGGATGGATCGAGCCGACTCAGCCGGCAACACGCTTCTGCAGCACGTGGGTGTAGACACCGTTCTCGCACGAGAATTCCAGCAACAGGTTGCCGCTCTGTTCGCAGAATGCATGGAAATCACGCACCGAACCCGCGTCCGTGCTGAGCACTCGCACGCGTTCGCCGGGCGACATCGCATTGAGGGCCTTCTTGGCCTTGAGCAGCGGCAACGGGCAGGACATGCCGCGCGCATCCACCTCGTGCATCGAACCGTCTCCGTGCGTGCGAGCAGCCGTATTCGGCTGGCGTTGTAGTATAACTACCGTGTTTCGGCGCCCCAAGCACGGAATCTTTGGCGTGCAGGGCGATCGAATACGGCGATTCATCCAACCAGCAGCAAAGGTCAGCCAGTCACGTGCCATTTCCGTTCGCCAGCGTCTGCGCTCGCTCGTTCGCTCTTGTCATCGGCGGCCTTGCGCTGGTCATCGGCTGGCAGAGCGCGCACGCGGTCGACATCGAGCTGCCTGCCCTCGGCGATGCGTCGTCGGCAGTGGTTTCGCCACAGGTGGAGCGCAGGCTCGGGCAGGCGTGGCTGCGCATGTTCCGCAGCCAGGTGCGCACGGTATCCGACCCTCTGCTGGCAGACTACCTCGAGCACCTCGTGTTCGATCTCGCCTCCCACAGCGAACTGAGCGAGGTGCAACTCGACGTCGTCGTGGTCGAGAACCAGACCATCAACGCATTCGCGGTCCCCGGCGGCATCGTCGGGATACACAACGGCCTGTTGCTGTACGCGGAGCACGAGGACGAACTCGCATCGGTCATCGCGCACGAACTCGCGCACCTCAGCCAGCGCCACTTCGCGCGCGGTGTCGAGGAAGCACGCAGCAAGTCGGTGCCGAACATGCTGGCATTGCTGGGCAGCCTGGTCATCGCGGCAACCGCCGGCGGCGATGCCGGCATGGCGGCGATCACGGCGACCCAGGCAGCGATCCAGCAGCAGCAACTGCGCTTCAGCCGCTCGCACGAAAGCGAGGCCGACCGGATCGGGATGCAGACACTGGTTGCCGCCGGCTACGACCCCGAAGGCATGCCACGGATGTTCACGCGCATGCTCGAATCGCTGCGCTACGCAGGGCAACGTCCCCCGGAATTCCTGCTCTCGCACCCGGTGACCGAGAACCGCGTCGCCGATTCACGCAACCGCGCCCGCAACTCCACGCAAGGCGGCCGCCAGAACAGCGTCGATTTCGCGCTGATGCGTGCACGCGTGCAGCTCTCCTTCGCCGAGACCCCGGGTTTTGCGATCAAGCGCTTTCGCGCCGAAATCGACAAGCACGGCGAGGGTGCGCCCGGCGATATCTACGGACTCGCGCTGGCGCTGACCCGGGCCAATGAACTCGAGCAGGCGCGACAGACCCTGGCGCCTTTGCTGCAGGCCGATCCCGGACGCATCGCGTATGTGCTCGCGGCCGCGGACATCGACCTCGCGGCAGGCAATCCCGGCGCTGCCGCCGAGCGGCTGCAACGCCAGCTCGCCGTCAGCCCCGGCAACCATCCGTTGACGATGGCATACGCCGAAGCGCGGCAACGCCAGGGCGACCCGCAGCAGGCTGCGCGCATCCTGGCTGCGCACGCCAAGCGCCGGCCTGCGGATCCGCAGGTGTGGTACGAGCTTGCCGAAGCCTGGGGACTCGCGGGGCGCATCGTCGACGTGCACCGCGCCCGCGCCGAGTACTTCATCCTGAATGGTGCACTGGACCAGGCCGAGCGCCAGCTCGGTTATGCACTCGATCTCGCCTCGGGTGACTTCCACACCAGCGCCAGCGTGCAGGCGCGCATCACCGACATCCGCGCGATGCGGGAAGAAATCGACCTGTAAAGCAGAGTTTCAATCGAACGGACACGTCGGGTTTGACGCGAACTCCCGTCGGCATGAATGCCGACCCACGTGGGTCGGGTTTCAACCCGACGGATGCGGCGATTTCGTCGGCATGAATGCCGACCTACGTCCTGGCGCGTTCGCGCGAAAAATTGACCATGCGCTGCAACGGGATCATCGCGCGCGCACCAAGCTCGCGATCGACTTCTATCTCGTGCCCCGGACCACCGTCCAGGCAGGCCAGCAACGCCTCCAGATCGTTCATCGCCATCCACGGACAGTGCGCACAGCTGCGGCAGGTGGCTCCCTCTCCGGCCGTCGGAGCGATGATGAACTCCTTGTCCGGAACCTGGCGCTGCAACTGGTAGAAGATGCCCTGATCGGTAGCCACAATGAAGCGCGGATGCGGCAGACGACGCGCCGCGTCGATGATCTGCGTGGTGCTGCCGACGGCATCCGCCAGCGCGATCACCGGCGCCGGTGACTCCGGGTGCACCAGCACGGCAGCGTCCGGGTACACCTTCAGCAGATCCTCGATCCCCTTGGCCTTGAACTCCTCGTGCACGATGCAGGCACCGTCCCACAGCAGCATGTCGGCACCAGTCTGGCGTTGCACCCACGAGCCGAGATACTTGTCCGGCGCCCACAGGATCTTCTCGCCGCGTGACGAGAGGTATTCAACCACGTCGAGCGCGATGCTCGAGGTCACGACCCAGTCTGAGCGTGCCTTCACGGCCGCGGAGGTGTTCGCGTACACGACGACGGTGCGATCCGG
>DAOLKH010000042.1:0-9024 GCA_035331685.1 Pseudomonadales bacterium | reverse complement strand
AGGCAGCCGTCGACCGCCGCCTGGAGCGTGCCCAGCACGCCTGCGGCGTTGGCCGGATCGAGACGTCCCGGCGTGGCCGTGCTCGCGAGTGGCACCGGCAGCACGCGCAGGCTGCCTGGCGGGGACAGCAAGGGTTCGGGAGGCAGCAGCTCAAGCGCCAATCCGAGCAGCCGGGCACGCTCGGCGAGCATCTTCGGATCGGCAATTGCAACGAGTGGAAAATCGACGCCTTCCTGCGCCAGCGTCAGGACGAGTTCCGGACCAATCCCCGCCGGCTCGCCTGGCGTCAGTGCGATGACTGCCTCGGGTGGGTCAGATCTTGATCTCGACAAAGGCCTCATCCCGGATTTTCTGCAGCCAGTTGTTCAGCTCTTCGTCGTACTTCTGACCGTAGAGGATGTTGCGTGCCTGGTTGCGACGCATCTCGTCGCTGAGATCCTCGCTGCGACGCTCCTCTACCTGCAGCACATGCCAGCCGAATTGGGTGCGGAATGGTGCGCTGATCTCGCCCGCTCCGGTCTGGTCCATGACCTGTTCGAATTCCGGCACCATCTGGCCCGGGTTGGTCCAGCCAAGGTCGCCACCCTCGAGGGCTGATCCGATGTCCTCGGAGTATTTGCGCGCGAGTTTGCCGAAGTCTTCACCGGCGACCAGGCGATCGTGCAGGCTCTGTGCAAGCTCGCGTGTCTGCTCGTCGGTACGGATTTCGGAAGGCTTGACCAGGATATGGCGCACATGGGTCTGCTGTGTGACCTGTCCACTGCCGCCGCGCTTTTCGAACAGCTTCACGAGGTGTACGCCGCTCGGGCTGCGCACCGGTTCGGAGATCGCGCCGACGCCCAGTGCCGGCACCGTGTCGCTGAAGACGTTCGGCAGCTCGCTCGCAAGGCGCCAGCCCAGATCGCCGCCGGTCAGGGCGTAGCGCGATTTGTCCGGTGCATGCATGAAACGCTCGAAGGCGTCACCATTGGCGAGACGTTCACGCAGGCCTTCCATGTATGCGATTGCGCTGTGCTCGTCCTCGAGGGATGCGTCCTTCGACAGTGGCAGCAACAGGTGACCGATGTGGTAGACGGCGGCCGTGCGCTTCTGGCCTTCTTCCGAAGCCAGGAAGTCGTCGACCTCGCGCTCCGTGACCTGTACCCGGCTGCGCACATTGCCCTGTTGTACGCGTGACAGGATCATTTCCTGGCGCACCTGCTCGCGCACCGTTGCGTAGGAATCGCCTTCGGCCTCCAGGCGTGCGCGAAACTGCTCCAGACCCATTCCGTTCTGGCGGGCCATGTTGCCCATCGCTTCGTTCAGTTGCTCGTCGCTGATGCGAACGCCGGCGCGCTGCCCCATGCGCAGCTGGATATGTTCGAGCACCAGGCGATCGAGCACCTGTCGGGCAACCACGTCACGAGGCGGTTGCTCGATGTTCTGCCGGGCAATGTTTTCCAGGACCTGTTGCAGTCGGGCCTGATACTCGCTGGCGAGGATGATGTCGTCGTTGACGATCGCGACCACGCGGTCGAGCGGCTGCACCTGTGCCAACGTGCCAGCACCCATGCCGAACCAGCACAGCAGTGCAGCGGCAGTCGCAAGCAGTCGGGCCATCGTCGAATTCCTGTCAGTACGCAAACCCGCCTGCCCCCCGTTGTTCGCCAAAGTTGAAGATGCTGCGCTGCAGCAACTGGTCTATGTCCTTGCCCAAGCCGCCCAGACCACGCAGCACGAACTGCAGGTAGAACCCGGCGTCGCGCCCTTTGTACCAGTCGATCCCCTCCTGGTACACCATGCGCACCTTCCAGCAGCAGGAGCTGTACTCCAGGCCGGCGAGCGACTCGAGATTCTGGTTGTTCGTGATGTCGTACTGATAGCGCGCAAAAAACCGCCAGTTATCTGCCACGGGCAGTGCCGCCGAGACGTCGGCCTGATCGATGTTTTCGTCGATCGTCCGGCCCGCGGCATCGAAGGAGCGCTGTTCGCGCCGGTAGCGATAGCCGAAATTGAGCACGGTATCCTCGGCCGGGATCCAGTGCATCAGCACGCCGCCTTCATCGATGCGGCTGCTGCCGGTGTCGAGCAGCGTGGTGGCGCTCAGCCACAACGCCTGCGACGGCTGCACCTGCACTTCCGCCGCGATCTGCGAGCTCGACGCCGACGGGTCGGCCACCGTCTGGCCATGCCATGGGAGAGGGCCTGGCAGTGCCTGCGGGCTGCGGCATCCGGGCTTGTCGTAGGTGCGTATCGAGCCGTCGCAGACCGTCACGCGACGATCCTCGAAATAGAGAATCTGTCCCACGCTGGCAGTCAGCAGTTCACGACCGCTCGCCTCGTCGATCAGCCGCGAACTCAGGCTGATCGACAGCTGGTTCGCATCGGCAATGCGGTCATGACCGCTGAATCGGGTGTTGCGGAACAGCTGGTTGAAGCTGAACGTCAGGTCGGAGGAATCGAAGTTCGGCACATCGTTCTGGTTGTCGTAACCGACCCGCAGATAGTAGAGCCCGGGCTCCAGTGTCTGCAGGAAGCTCCGGCCGAACATGTGGGTGTCGCGTTCGAGGAAATATCCGACATCCAGGCTCGCCATCGGGGCCGCCGCCGACGGAGAGTCGCCGCCGTAGGCCTTTTCGTCGAGGCGGTAGTTGATCATCTGATAGCCGAACATCGGGCGCACGAACAATGCCGCCCACTCCATCGGATAGGTGATGCGCGGCTCCAGGTACAACCGCTCACCGGTCAGTGCGGTTGGGTCGGGGTGATCGAACACGGTCATTTCGCTGATCAGACCGTAATCGACCCTGAATGGTTCACCTCCCGTTGCGCGCTCGGCCTGCAGTCGCGGGCGCATGCGGTAGGGCTCGGCGAGTTCGGGATCGAGCACCTGGTACTGTTGCACCGTGGCACCGACCAGCCAGTGTTCACCAACACGGTAGGAAAGCTCCCCCATCTGTTCCAGATGGGTCGAGCGTTTCACGTCGAGTCCGGTCGAGCTCAGGTCGCGCAGGTAGAGCCTGTCGCTCGCCTTGGCGTAGCTGATGCGGGTCAGCATGCCCGGCATCGGCGTTCCCGCGTGCTCAAGGCCACTGATCCAGCGCTCCCTGTTCGCTGCGTCGTCGTTGTGCAGATAGGAGCCGCTGGCGCTCCATTCGCTCCAGCGGTTCAGGTAGCGCATTTCCCCGCCAAGGAGCATGCCGCGCCTGCTCGTGTAGCGCGACACCAGCGTCGCATCGTAGTTCGGGGCAAGGTTGAAGTAGTACGGCGCCGTGATGTCGAAACCGTTGCGCGTGGAGTTCGTGATCGTGGGCCACAACAGGCCGCTCATGCGGCGGTCGTCGATCGGAAAACGCAGGTACGGCGTGTACAGCACCGGCACGCCGCCCACCTCGAGACGGGCGTTGCGCGCGGTGCCCTGTCCGGTCGCGCGGTCGAGGTGCAGCATGTCCGCCGCAAGCCGCCAGTCGTCGCGCCCGGGTTCGCAGCGGGTGTAGACGGTCTCGCTGAGATCGATGCTGCCGTCGCTGTTGCGTTGCACGAGTTCCGCTTCGCCGCGGGCATGCTCGGCGTGCATCACGAACCGCGCCGCACGTATCTCGCCGGCGTTGCGTGCCGCCTCGATCGACGCCGAGTCGCCGCGCAGCAGCAGTCCGGGTTCGCGGTACTGCACATTGCCGCTGATGTCGATACGGTCCTCGGCGCGCGAATAGCTCGCACGGTCGGCGCGCATCTGTCGGCTGTCCAGGCTCAGCGTGACGTCACCGCTGAAGCTGGCCGTCTCGGGATTCTGCCGCAGTTCCGATTCGGCGGCATACGCGCGGATCGAACCAAAGACCGTTTCGCCGCGCCCGGCTGCATCCACGGGCGGCTCGACGTAGGCGCCGTGGCACTGCGTCGAGATCGCCGAACGCTGCTCCGGCGTCAGGTTTTCGATGCTCACCCAGTCCATCGACTGTGCGCGGGTGTCGGCGCCCGTCGCGACAGTCTGACGGGAAGCCTTCGCTGGCCGTGCTGCGGCACCTGCGGGCGACGGGATTCCCGCGGGCGTGACGCTTGTGCAGTCCCAGTTGCCGTCTGCGCCGGCCCGGCACTGCCACTCGCCGTTGCTTGCATTCGCGTATCGCACGGCCAGAGCGCCGAGACCGGCGATCGCGCAGCACAGGATGAGAAAGGGTTTGTTCTGCATTCGGTCCGGGTCCGTTCCTCGGGAGGGTGGCTGCCCCGCACCGCCGCACTGCGGATCTTTTCGTTTGCGATGGGCCGTGGATAATGCACCACGCCTGGGCCAGGGTCGGCATTATAGCGGCATCGTGGCGCGCGGATCGACTGGCGGCACGGACGCACCCTCATTGCAACTGCGGAGAACCGGATCGGCGATGGAAGCCTTGTTGCGCTGGTGCGCGAATCGGGTCGCGGCGGTGTCCGGCGAAACCCTGCAGCTCGTTCCGGTGGCGGGTGACGCCAGTTTCAGGCGCTATTTCCGCCTGCTCGGCTGCGCGCCGTCGCGCATCGCGGTGTTCGCTCCGCCGGATACGGAGCGCAACATCGAGTTCACGCGCATCGCCGCGATGCTGCGGGCCTCCGGCGTGCATGCACCCCGGGTGCTGGCGCACGAAGCCGCCGAGGGTTTCCTGCTGCTCGAAGATCTGGGCGATGCGTTGCTGCTCGCGGCGCTCGACGAGTCGAGCGTCGACGTGCTGTACCGGCGTGCGTTTGATGTCCTGCTGTGCATGCAGGGAGCCCGGACCTCGCACGATGGCTGGCACCTGCCTTCCTATTCGGCCGGGTTGCTGCAACAGGAAATGGCGCTGTTTCCACACTGGTGCCTCGAGCGGCTGCTGGGCATCACGCTGGATGGCGGTGAAGAAGCCCTGCTGGGTGCGCTGTTCGATCGCCTGATTGCCAGCGCGATCGAACAGCCGCAGGTCTTCGTGCACCGCGACTACCACTCGCGCAACCTGATGCTGCTGCCCGAAGGCGAGCTCGGTGTGATCGATTTCCAGGACGCGGTCAGCGGTCCGCTGACCTACGACGCGGTGTCGCTGCTGCGCGACTGCTATGTGGCGTGGCCTGCCGAACGGGTCGAAGTGTGGGCGGGGCATTTCGCTGCACGTGCGCGTGCAGCGGGCACATTGCCGTCGGAGGTGCCCATTGGCACCTTCATGCGCTGGTTCGACTGGATGGGGTTGCAGCGCCACATCAAGGTGCTCGGCATCTTTGCGCGCCTGTGGCTGCGTGATGGCAAGCCCGGATACCTGCGTGACCTGCCGCTGGTGATGCGCTACACGCTCGAGGTTGCACTCGCATACCCCGAAACCGCCGAATTCGGTCGCTGGTTTGCCTCGCGTGTGCTGCCGCTGGCGCGCATGCAGCAGTGGTACCACGAGCCATGAAGGCCATGATTCTTGCTGCCGGGCTTGGTACGCGTCTGCGTCCGCTCACCGAAGTCACGCCGAAGCCACTGCTGCCGCTCGCCGGCAAACCGATGATTTGCTACCACATCGAGGCGCTGGCCGGTGCGGGCGTGCGTGAGTTGGTGATCAACGTCTCGTGGCTCGGTGAGCAGATCGAGCGGGCACTCGGTGACGGCAGCGCCTTCGGCGTGCGTATCTTCTACAGCCGCGAACCCGGCGGTCCGCTGGATACGGGCGGTGGCATCCGTCGTGCGCTGCCGCTGCTCGGCCGCGATCCTTTCCTGCTGGTTGCCGGTGATATCTGGAGTGATTACCCGCTGGCGCGCCTTGTGCGGCATGCGCTCGCGAGGCCGCGCGTCGCGCATCTCGTGCTGGTGCCGAATCCGCCGCAGCATGCCGCCGGCGACTTCAGTCTCGATGCGGCAGGCGGCGTTGGTCTGGCTGATGACGGGATGCGCTGTACCTACGCCGGCATCGGGCTGCTCGCCCCGGCGCTGCTCGACGGCTGGAACGATGAGATATTCCCGCTGCGCGAGCCGTTGCGCCGTGCGGCGGCTGCAGGACTTCTTGGCGCGGAGCTGTGGACGGGAGACTGGGAAGACGTCGGCACCCCGGAGCGCTATGCCGCACTCAATCAGCGGCTGCAGCAGCGGGAGCTGCCCGCATCGTCGACAGCCAGCCGCGCACGCGGCGGGTGAGCAGCGTTTCCACGCCGAAAGGCTCCACGTTCGCGACGTCGATCAGCAGGCGGCGATAGCGTCGTGCTGCCTCCTGGTCGCTGCTGTCGCGTGCCGGTGGGGGGCGCTGGATCGCAAGCGCCGGCCGCAGTATTTCCATGACCGGTACCGGCAGCGGTTGTGGCCACGCGAGGGCGAGATCCGGCAACTCCACCGCCTCGATCAACAGCGCTGCCGTGGCGTCGGGCAGCGCGTGCAGCAGCAGCACGGCCGCGGGTCCCGCCGCTGCCAGCACCACCGTCGGGTTCTCTGCGCGTGCGGCAGTCAGCGTTGCAGTGATACGGGCCTCGCCATGCTCCGCCCAGCGTGCGAGCGCTTCGGCATGCCCGGCGTCGGCCGTCGGTTGCGATGGTTCCTGCTGTGCGTCGGGATCGATCCGCCCCGAGCGGATGCCGGGAGGCGGGTCGAGCGTGATCAGCCAGGTAGTCCATCCATGCGCAGGCAGATCACGCCGCAGGCGCTCCATCGCCTCGCCTGCCTCGGGGTGCGCACCGTCGGCCGGCAGCAGCACCAGCGTGCCGTGGGGCGTACCCTGCGCCGTACGCACCAGCGTCGTGAACTCCCCGCCAGCGGCGTTGAGCGTGCGCGTTTCATCGTCGGCCGTGCCGCCCATGCACCACAGGCACCCAAGAATGAAGGTGGCGAAACAGCAGAGCGCACTACGCATGCCGTGAGTATACGAGGGCTGATCCCATGCGTCGCGGCAGCTTTTCGACAACACCATCCGCTAGAATCGCTGCCCTACCGGAGCGTGTGCGTACGGCGACCCGCGGGTAGCCCCGTGATGGTCCGACTGGCACGTGACCATCCGGGTGACCGCTTGCCCGCCCCGCCAATGATGGATTTGGTACGTACATGGAATGCTGCGATGAATGACTTCCGGATTGCTCCATCGATACTGTCGGCGAATTTCGCTCGCCTCGGCGCCGAGGTCGATGCGGTGCTCGCGGCCGGCGCCGACATCGTGCATTTCGACGTGATGGACAATCACTATGTGCCGAACCTGACGCTGGGGCCGATGGTGTGTCGTGCGCTGCGCGAACATGGGGTGCAGGCGCCGATCGATGTGCATCTGATGGTCACGCCGGTGGACGCGCTCGCGGCCAGCTTCGCTGCGGCGGGTGCTACCTACATCACCTTTCATCCCGACGCGAGCACTCACGTCGATCGTACGCTGCAGGTGATCCGTGATGCGGGCTGCAAGGCCGGTCTGGTCTTCAATCCGGCGAGTGGACTCGAGGCGGCGCGCTACGTGATGGACAAGCTCGACATGATTCTGTTGATGTCGGTAAACCCCGGCTTTGGCGGGCAGAAATTCATACCTGCCACCCTCGGCAAGCTGCGCGAGGCGCGCGCACTGATCGATGCCAGCGGCTACCCGATCCGTCTCGAGGTCGATGGTGGCATCGGCGTCGGCAATATCCGTGCGGTTGCCGAGGCAGGAGCCGACACCTTCGTCGCGGGTTCGGCGATCTTCGGCACCGCCGATTACGCACGCACGATCGCAGCGATGCGCGCCGAACTGGCGCAAGTGCGGCACGGCTGAGCCGATGGCATTCGATCGTTTGCGCAGCGTGCTTGCGGATCGCATGCCCGCACTGGCGATGCTCGATCTGGACGGTACGCTGGTCGACAGCGTGCCGGATATCGCACGCGCTCTCGATGGCGCACTGGCCGCGGCCGGTTACGCGACGGTCGGGGCGGTGAGGGTGCGTGTCTGGGTCGGGCGTGGCTCGCGCGTGCTGGTGCAACAAGCGCTGGGGCACGTGTACGGTGCCGAGGTTCCGCAGGCCGAGATCGATGCGGTGCTTGCGGCCTACCTCGGGCGCTACAGTGCGGATTGCACCGCACTGACCGGCGCGATGCCCGGGGCGGATGCGTTGCTGCACGCGCTCGCTGCAGAGGGCGTGCGCCTGGCGTGCGTGACCAACAAGCCTGAGCGGATTGCCGCGCGCGTGGTCGGGCACGTTTTCCCTGCGATCCGCTTCGATGTGCTGCTCGGCGGCGATTCGGGCGCCGGTACCAAGCCTGCACCAGAGCCGCTCCGCGTCGTGTTGACGCGCTGCGGCGTCGCTGTGCAGGACGCGCTTATGATCGGCGACTCGCGTCACGACGTGCACGCTGCGCGGGCCGCCGGCGTGGTCGTGATCTGCGTTGCAAACGGCTATAACCACGGCGAGGACGTGTGCGACGAGCACCCCGACCTGGTGGTACAAAGTCTGTCTGAATTGCTTTGAGCGCCGCTTGCAGTAGAATCCGGAGCCTGTATGAATCCCAGCGATCTCGAGCACCTTGCCCGCCAGGGCTATACCCGCGTCCCACTGGTGCGCCGTCTGCTTGCCGACCTCGACACACCGCTCGGAGCGTACCTGCGCTTCGCCGGTCCGTTCAGCTTCCTGTTCGAGTCGGTCGAAGGCGGCGAGAAGTGGGGGCGCTATTCGATCATCGGGCTGCCGTGCCGGCGACGTATCGTCGTGCGTGGGCGCGAGATCACGCTTTGCGACGGCGACGAGCAGCGCTCGTTCACGCATGCCGACCCGCTCGCGTTCATCGAGCAGACGATCGCGCTCGAGCGCGTGTACGAGCACCCGGATCTGCCGATGTTCTCGGGCGGACTGGTCGGCTATTTTGGCTACGATTGCGTGCGTCTCGTCGAGCCCCGGCTCGCAGCGGGCACGCCGCCTGACGCGCTTGGCACACCCGACATCCTGTTGCTGGATGCGGGGGAATTCCTCGTGTTCGACAATCTCGCCGGCGCGATCCTGCTGGTGGTCACGGTCGATCCCCGCGGTGCCGATGCACCGGCCGCCGCGCAGGCACGGCTCGATGCTTTGCAGCGCCGGCTGGAGGAGCCGGCGACCCGGGAGGAGCGTGCGAAGAGTATGCGCACG
>DAOLKH010000041.1:0-9045 GCA_035331685.1 Pseudomonadales bacterium | reverse complement strand
CTCGCAGGTCATGGTCAAAATGGCGCAGAAACAGGGGGCCGCGGTAGAGCAGGGTCGTCTCGGCGCCCAGCGCGTTCAGCACGCCGGCGAACTCGACCGCGATGTAGCCACCACCGATCAGGACCACGCGCTGCGGCAGTCTCTCGAGCGAAAAAAATTCGTTCGAGGTGATCAGGTGCTCCCGCCCGGGAATCTCCGGCACCCAGGGCCACGCGCCGGTCGCGACGAGAACGTGGCGTGCACGCCACTGGCGATTGCCTGCCATCACGGTATGCGGATCGAGCAGCCGTGCCCTGTCCTCGACGATCGTGACGCCGCGTGCCTGCAACAGGTTGCGGTAGACGCCGTTCAGGCGTTGGACCTCCCGGCTTACCGCGTCACGCAGCACCGCCCAGTCGAATGCGGGACTTCCCACACTCCAGCCAAAACCACGAGCATCCCGGAACTCCTCGCTGCACGCTGCTGCATATACGAACAGCTTCTTGGGAATGCAGCCGACATTGACGCAGGTGCCACCAATACGGCCCATCTCCGCGATTGCCACCCTGGCGCCGAGTCCCGCAGCGGTCCGCGCGGCACGCACACCACCGGAACCGGCTCCAATCACGAACAGGTCGACATCGAAACGCTCCATATCAGCGCCCCGAAGTCGCGCTCGAGCGCGTCAGGCGTCCAGATCCAGGCGTGAGGCGGCACGCCGATCCCGGCGGGCTCGCAACTCGAGTACATCCCGGCGCCCTTCGCGCCGCTGGCGTCGCTCCGGCTGCACACGGCGCTCCACGGATGGAGCGCCCGGTTCCGATCTCGGCGGCGTCGCTGCCGTACCACGACGCACACGCAATTCGTCGTCGAGTGCTACCACGGGCGGTGTGACTACCGGCTGAATGCGGGGGGTATCGATTGGCATGACCGGCCTCCCTCGAACAGTGGCGGGTCAATCCGATATCGGCTGTGAAATCCAAAACTTGAGGTAAATTCTTCATTGCTTGGTTTTTCAGTTGAAATTCAATGTATTGGATGTGTTTCCTTATAAATTGCACGAACTTTCTTCAGTGCTTTTGCCAGGTATCCCGCCGGTGTGAAGGCATCGCTGCGCGCTGCTCGCATCGACGATCGGTGGCCTTTGCGACGACCTCTGAAACCACTGCAGGCGCTCGTGCAGGCTCACGACGGTACCAACGATCGTCAGTGTCGGGGCGCGCATGCCCGCCCCGACCAATGCGCGCGGCATCTCGCGCAGGGTCGACACCAGCACCCGCTGTGCCGGAGTCGTGCCCTGCTGGATCAGTGCCAATGGAGTCTCGGGGGGCATACCGTGCGCAACCAGTTGTTCGCAGATCAACGGCAAGCCGAGCAACCCCATGTAGAACACCAGCGTCTGACGTGGACGCGCGAGTTCCGCCCAGTCCAGATCCAGACCACCGTCACGCAGGTGACCGGTCACGAAACGCACCGACTGCGCGTGATCGCGGTGCGTCAATGGAATCCCGGCATAGGCGGCGCAACCGGAAGCGGCCGTGATCCCGGGCACGACCTGGAACGGAATGCCGGCATCCGCCAGATGTTCGATTTCCTCTCCGCCGCGCCCGAAGATGAACGGGTCCCCCCCCTTGAGCCGCAGCACGCGCTTGCCGCTGCGGGCGTGCTCCGCCAGCAGTTGGTTGATTCGCGGCTGCGCGACCGCATGCGCACCGCGGGTCTTGCCAACGTATACCCGCTCGGCCTCACGGCGCACCAGTGCCAGTATCTCCGCACTGACCAGGCGATCGTGAAACACGATATCGGCCTGCTGCATCAGCCGCAGCGCACGAAAACTCAGCAGATCGGGATCACCCGGGCCGGCGCCGACGAGGTAGACCTCGCCCTGCGCCGTCGGATTCCCGGCAAGAACTTCTTCCTCGAGCAATCGCGCAGCCTCGGTCTCGTTGCCGGCGAGTACCTGTTCCGCCACCGCTCCGTGCACCAGGCGCTCCCAGGTCCGTCGACGCACGGTTGCGTCGGGCACCCGCTCACGCAACCAGCCACGCCGTGCACCGAGGAATTCCGCGAACCGTCCCAAGCGTGCAGGCAGCATCGCTTCGAGGCGCGCTCGTAGACCACGTGCGAGCACCGGTGCGTGTCCGCCAGTGGAAAACGCCACGATCACCGGCGAGCGATCGACCACGGCCGGCAATATGAATGTGCAGAGTTCCCGCCGGTCCGCGACGTTGACCGGAACCGAACGCGCAAGCGCCTCACGATGCACCGCCGCATCGACCGCAGGCACACCGGTGGTCGCGATCGCAAGCATGACACCGTCCAGATGCGCTGGCGTGAACTCTGCGTGCTCGCACTTTCCCCCTGTCCGGGCGCTGAGGTGCACGAGTTCATCGATGATCCGCGGTGCGACCACCCGCAGTCGCGCGCCTGCTGCACTCAGCAGCTCGGCCTTGCGCAGTGCGATCCGGCCACCCCCGACCAGCAGCGCATCGCGTCCGCGCAGATCCAGGTAGACCGGCAGATAGTCCATCGTGCGGATCAGCCTTCCAGAATGCGCGTGACACCACCCAGCCACGGCCGCAGTGCCGTCGGAACGTTCACGCTGCCATCTGCGTTCTGGTTGTTCTCGAGGATCGCGACCAGGGTACGCCCTACCGCAAGTCCCGAACCATTCAACGTATGCAGCAGCTCGGGCTTGCCGGTTTCCGGATTGCGCCAGCGTGCCTTCATGCGTCGCGCCTGAAAGTCGCCCATATTGCTGCACGAGGAGATCTCGCGGTACTTGCCCTGCCCCGGCAGCCAGACTTCCAGATCGTAGGTCTTGCGTGCCGCAAAGCCCATGTCCCCGCCACACAGCACGATCCTGCGATACGGCAGCTCCAGGGCACGCAGCACGGCTTCGGCGTGGCTGGTGAGCTCTTCAAGGGCCGTCTCTGCCTGCTCGGGGCGCACCAGTTGCACCAGTTCGACCTTTTCGAACTGATGCTGACGGATCATGCCACGCTGATCCCTTCCATAACTGCCTGCCTCGCTGCGAAAGCACGGGGTATGGCACACGTAGCGGCGTGGCAGGGCCTGCGACTCCTCGTCGATCGCATCACGTGCCAGGTTCGTTACCGGAACCTCTGCGGTCGGGATCAGGTAATACCCTTCGTCGGTCCCGAGGCGGAACAGGTCTTCGGCAAACTTCGGCAGTTGTCCGGTACCGAACAGCGCATCGGCATTCACCATGTATGGGACATTCAGCTCCTCATAGCCGTGGCTGCCGGTATGCAGATCGAGCATGAACTGGATCAGCGCACGGTGCAGACGGGCAATCTCGCCGCGCAGCACGACGAAGCGCGAACCGGTGAGCCGCACGCCGGCATCGAAATCCATCAGCGATCTGCGCGCACCCAGATCGACGTGATCACGCACCGGGAAGTCGAACACGCGCGGCTCGCCCCACCGGGAGATCTCGACGTTGTCGTCCTCGCCCGCACCGTCGGGGACATCGGGGGCCGGGAGGTTCGGGATCGCCGCAAGAAAGGCATCGAGCTCGGCGTGGACCACTTCGGTCTCCTCGAGCAGGTGCTCGAGCGCGCGATTGATATCCTCCAGCTCGGCACCAGCGCGTGAGCGTGCCTCCTCGACCGGGACGCCCTCGCGCACCAGTTCACCTATCCGTTTCGATGCCTGCCGGCGCGCATTCTGCAGGCGTTGCGATTCCACGTCGCAGCCCTTGCGCCGCTCCTCGAGTGCACGATACGCGGTCACATCGAGCACGAAGCGCTTGCGTGCCAGTTCATGCGCAACCGCCTCGGCATCCTGACGCAGAACCTTTACATCGATCATCGACAACCCCTCATGCAGACCACAGCAGCCGCCCCACACCGATACCTGCCCACGCGCCGCCGACGCACAGCAGCACACTCAACCCGGCGTTGGCGAGCGCCTGAACCGGAAACCCGTGTTCGAGCAGTGTCACGGTCTCGAGCGAGAACGTCGAGAACGTGGTGTACGAACCAAGAAAACCGACCATCAGGATGCTGCGCCAGTCCGGGTGCAGCACTGCACGTTCGGTGATCGCCACATAGATCAACCCCATCAGCAGCGAGCCACTGACGTTGATCACGAGCGTGGCGAACGGAAAATGTGCCGCGCGCAACGAACCCAGCCACTGCCCGACGCCGAAGCGCGCCAGCGCACCGAAGGTACCGCCCAACGCAACGAAGAACAGGTTGCGCAACAGATCGGTCACTGCCCGCGCCCCGAACCACGTACCGTGCGCGAGTAACGCTGGTGTGAACTGGCCGCATCGCGCTCGCGTTGCCATGCGAGCTTGTCGCCGATCTGCTTCTCCAGCCCACGCGCAACCGGATGGTAATAACGCCGCTCGGCGAGTTCCGGCGGGAAATAATTCTCTCCCGCTGCATAAGCATCCGGCTCGTCGTGTGCGTAGCGGTATTCGGCTCCGAAACCCATTTCCTTCATCAGGCGTGTCGGCGCGTTGCGCAGATGCAGCGGCACCTCGTAGCCCGGCAACTCACGCACATCGGCGCGCGCCGCGGCAAACGCCGTGTAGACCGCATTGCTCCTGGGTGCACAGGCCAGGTACGCCAACGCCTGGGCGATCGCAAGCTCGCCTTCAGGACTGCCGAGCCGCTCCTGGGTATCCCACGCGGCGAGTGCGATCGACAGCCCGCGCGGATCGGCGTTACCAATGTCCTCGGTCGCCATGCGCACCACACGGCGTGCGATGTAAAGCGGGTCACAACCACCATCGAGCATGCGTGCCAGCCAGTACAGCGCGGCATCGGGAGACCCGCCACGCACCGCCTTGTGCAGAGCCGAGATCTGGTCGTAAAAGATGTCGCCGCCCTTGTCGAAGCGCCGTGGATCACCACCCAGCACCTCGCGCAGAACGACGTCGCCGATCACGTTGTCGACAGCCAGATCCACCGCGATCTCGAGCAGGTTCAGCGCACGCCGCGCATCGCCATCAGCCGCACGTGCAATGCGCGCGAGCGATGCCGCGTCGATGCGCGGTGCGCGTGCCAGCAGTTGCCCGTCCGTGCTCAGCGCGTGCGCCAGCATGCGCGAGATCGACTCCTCGTCCATCGCGCGCAGCCGATAGACACGGGTGCGTGAAAGCAATGCGCCGTTGAGCTCGAACGAGGGATTTTCGGTGGTGGCACCGATGAAGATCACGGTGCCGTCCTCGACGAACGGCAGGAAGGCGTCCTGCTGGGTCTTGTTGAAACGGTGTACCTCGTCGACGAACAGGATGCTGCGCCGCCCGGCCGTGCTGCGCTCGACGCGTGCTGCATCGATCGCGGCACGGATTTCCTTCACTCCTGCGAGCACCGCCGACAATGTCTGGAAATGTGCGCCGGTGGTTTCCGCCAGCAGCCGTGCCAGCGACGTCTTGCCAACGCCCGGAGGCCCCCACAGGATCATCGAGTGCACGTGGCCCGAGTCGATCGCCTTGCTGATCGGCTTGTCCGGACCCAGCAGGTGTTCCTGACCGAAGAAGTCCGCGGGGTGGCGCGGGCGCATGCGTGCCGCGAGCGGCACGTACGGTGCGTCGGCGGCCTCATTCATCGTGCAGCTCGTCGACCCCGGGAGGCGTCACAAAGCCGAAAGCATCCGGTGCGACCTCTCCAAGCGGAACCACACCCGAAAATTCCATCTCGGTACGCTGCCCCAGACCGTCTGCAATCGACAGTCGGCGCAGCACGCCGGCCGCGAAGCTGATGTCGAGTCGCGAGAACATGCCTGCGGAATCGCGCGCATCCAGCTCGAAGTCTTCGTTGCCGTCCGATGCGGGCACGTTGCGGATCTCGAACTGCGCTTCGACTGCCGCGATATCACCACTCAACAGCAGCGAGGGAACCTGATCCGCGCGCCGGTCGAGTGGCCGTACGATTACCTGCGCAAGGTCCGGATCGTACTGCCACACGGTTGCGCCATCGCTGACCACCAGCTGTTCGAACGGCTCACGCGTTTCCCAGCGGAAGTGCCCCGGATGCACGATCAGCACATGACCGCTGCTCTGCTGGATCTCGACACCACCATCGTCGAACAGGCGCTGGGTGAAATCGGCCTCGACACGGCGCATGCCGCCAAGAAGGACGCCGAGACGCGAGGCTGCACCCGCATCGGCGAGCGCGGCGGAGCACAGCAGCACCAGCGCTGCAACGACGGCAAATCGTGACACGGGAACACTCTGCAACGCTGTCAGTGAACGGGCGGCGGGGCCAGAACTTCGCGACTGCCGTTGCTGTTCATGGCGCTGACCACCCCCGCGGCTTCCATCGCCTCGATCATGCGGGCGGCGCGATTGTAGCCGATCCGCAGCTTGCGCTGAACCGCCGAAATGGAGGCCTTGCGACTCTCGGTCACGAAGCGCACCGCCTCGTCGTAGAGCCCGTCACTTTCCGGATCCTCGCTCGCCTCACCGGGCAGCAGTGCCAACGGCGATGCGGCAGTCTCCTCGAGAATTCCCTCGATGTAATTCGGTTCCGAGTGTGCACGCAGATCGGCAACCACACGGTGCACTTCTGCATCCGAAACAAAGGCTCCGTGCACGCGGATCGGCACCCCGCTGCCGGGCGGCAGGTACAGCATGTCTCCGTGCCCCAGCAACTGCTCTGCTCCGCCCTGGTCCAGGATGGTGCGCGAGTCGATCTTCGATGAAACCTGGAACGCCATGCGGGTCGGGATGTTGGCCTTGATCAGCCCGGTAATCACGTCGACCGACGGTCTCTGGGTCGCAAGGATCAGGTGGATGCCGGCTGCACGCGCCTTCTGTGCGATGCGCGCGATCAGCTCTTCGACCTTCTTGCCGACGATCATCATCATGTCGGCGAATTCGTCGATGACCACTACGATTGCCGGCAGCGGCTCCAGCGTCGGCGGAGTCGCCAGTTGTTCTTCCTCGGTCACGAAGACCATCGGGTCCGGTGTCCAGAACGGATCGCTGATTGGCTCCCCCGCGTCGATCGCATCCTGGATCTTGCGATTGAAGCCCGCGAGGTTGCGCACGCCCATCGCAGCCATCAGACGGTAGCGGCGCTCCATCTCCGCCACGCACCAGCGCAGACCGTTGGCCGCGTCCTTCATGTCCGTGATGACGGGCGTCAGCAGATGCGGTATGCCTTCGTAGACCGACAGCTCGAGCATCTTCGGATCGACGAGGATCAGTCGCACATCACTGGGGGTGGATTTGTAGAGCAGGCTCAGCAACATCGCGTTCACACCCACCGATTTGCCGGAACCGGTGGTTCCCGCCACCAGCAGGTGCGGCATGCGCGCGAGGTCGACCACCATCGGCTCACCCGCGATGTCGTAACCAAGGGCGAGGGTGAGCGGCGAGCGCGACATCTCGTAGGCGCGTGATGCAAGCACGTCGCCGAGCAGCACGGTCTCCCGGTCTTCGTTCGGAATCTCGACACCAACGACCGACTTGCCGGGGATCACCTCGACCACCCGCACGCTGACCACTGCCAGCGAACGGGCCAGATCCTTCACGAGGTTGCTGATGCGACTGACCTTGACCCCAGGCGCCGGCTGGATTTCGAAGCGGGTGATCACTGGACCCGGCAACACCGAGACCACGGCGGCCTCGATGCCGAAGTCGCGCAGCTTCACCTCGAGCAGTCGCGACATCGCCTCCAGCGCTTCGGTGGAATAACCTCGCTGCTTGCTGCGATCGGCCATGTCGAGCAGATCCAGCGCCGGCAGGTGTGCCCCCGTCGCGGCGAACAACGCGCCCTGGCGCTCGCGCTGCACACGCTCGCTCCGCTCTTCCTTGCGAGGCACCGGCAGGCGGATCTCGGGCACCCGCGCCGCCGATGGCTGCGCACCCGCGCCATCCTGCCCATCGAGCACCGGTTCACGCCGTGCCCGACCGCGTTTCGACGCCGGCTCATGCAACTCGTCCACGGTCAGCTCACGTACCACCGGCGTGTGCGCCGATTGCGCAGCGCCCGCCTGTTCGTCCGTATCGCCCCGCCTCCACCGCCACATCCCTGCCGCAAGTTCCGCGCGACGCCAATGCGCCATCGCCCCGACCAGTGCACCCAGACGTCGCAAGCCGTCCAGCGTGAGCCTGCCGGTTTCCTCGAATACGAGTGACCACGAGAGGTCGGTGAAGCGCGTCACTCCGAACAGCAACACTGCCAGCACCAGCAGGCGCGCCCCCGTCAGTCCGAATGCCTGCTGCCCTACCTGCGACAGGGTCTCACCCAGCATGCCGCCGATACCGAACGGCAAAAGCGAGGTCGTGCTGCCCTGCATCGCCAGCAGTATGGTTGCCGACGCCAGCACCAGCACGAAACTGACCGCGCGAATCGAAACCAGCAGCCAGTCGAACACGAACGGCACCTGCCGCTCACGCATCGCGGCCCACGCACGAAAACCGAACAACAGGGGGAATCCGTACGCCGCATAGCCGAACAGCGACAACAGCACGTCGGCGATCCAGGCACCCGTACGTCCGCCCGCGTTGCTGATCATCGAGCCATTGCCTGTACTCGACCAGCCCGGATCACCGACGCTGTATGTGCCCAACGCCAGCAGCAGGAACCCGGCCAGCACGCTCCAGCCGATCACCAGACCCTCGCGCATGCCCTGCTGCAGGATCGGCGGCAGTGTTCGCTCGGCCACTGCGGAAGCGCCTCTGGTCCTTGCCAACTTTCTTTCATCCTCTGCACTGCCACCCCGCACCGGGTGGCGATTCTGTGAAATCGTGATGATCGGGGATAGACTGCGCCCCCGCCGCCAGAGCGGAAATCACGCTGTAGTATAGGCACAAATCCGCCTCCCGCCCCGAACCCGAAGCCACCGGGCGGCTCCACCACCCCAGCCGAGGACCCACGTACATGAGCCAGCCCGTCCACCATCGTCTGATCATCCTCGGCTCCGGGCCGGCCGGTTATACCGCTGCGGTCTACGCGGCACGTGCCAATCTGGCGCCGGCGCTGATCACGGGAATCCAGCAGGGTGGCCAACTGATGACGACCACCGAGGTCGAGAACTGGCCCGGGGGCCATGCACACCTGCAGGGTCCCGAACTGATGGCCG
>DAOLKH010000040.1:0-9130 GCA_035331685.1 Pseudomonadales bacterium | reverse complement strand
GTGGCGCCCGCGGCAGGATTCAAACTCGAGCAGACGCAGCGCATCGAGATCGCGATCGGTGCGGCCCTGCCGGTGCTGGAACTGGGGCTTGGTGCGTATCGCTCGTTCCACGGGGTGATCGTCTATCCGGACGCATTCCTGGCGCCACGCGAGGAACTCGACGAGGCCGGTGTGATGCACATCGGCCACGAGGAAGTCGCCGGCGAAAGCTGGGAGGCAGGACCGATCCTGCTGTCGTGGGCCGACGTCGAAGCCTCACGCGCTATCGAACACGGCTATCACGTGGTCATCCACGAGTGCGCACACAAGCTCGACCTCGGCGACGGCGAGATGAACGGTGTTCCCGATCTGAGCGGCTGCGGCATAAGCACCGCCGAATGGCAGGCCGTGATGACGGATGCCTGGGAAGAAATGCACGACGAAGAGGAAGCGTACGGCGAAGCACCGATCGACGATTACGCGCTGCACTCCCCGGCCGAGTTCTTCGCGGTGCTCAGCGAGCACTTTTTCACGATACCGGAACACCTGGAGGCGATCCTGCCTGCAGCGTTCGCGCTGCTGCGCCGCTTCTACCGCCTGGAGGCTGTCGCAGAAGCCCTTTGAGCATTGACATGACCAGCGTCCGACAACGCCTTCGCACTGGCGGGACGCCGTGAATGCATCCCTGCGGGCTCGAGTGCCGCATCCCTGCGGCACACAACGATAGAGCTGTGACTCAGGCGGTGGGAACGATCGCGAAACCATCGACGACGGGGCGCAGCTTCGCAAAGTGCGGAGAAAGTGCCGCATCGAGCTGATCCAGCGTCCAGCGGGTCTCGTTCTCGAACACCTGGCCAAACTGCGGACCGTCGATGATCGTGACCTGCTTGCCCCAGACCACGAACACGTAGCCCGAAATGCGCTGTGCGCGCGCAGACGCGAGGTAACCCACGAACGGCCCGACGTTCTCCGGATCGAAGTGATCGAAGCCTTCCTCGGGCTTCTCAAACATCGCAGCGGTCCCGCCGCCCATCGTCATGTCGGTGCGTGCACGCGGCATGATCACGTTCGCGGTCACGCCGTACTTGGCCAGCGCCTGAGCTGCCCCCATCGTCATCGCGACGATGCCGGCTTTCGCGGCTGCGTAGTTCGGCTGTCCTACCGAAGCGAACAGAAACGCCTCGGACGATGTGCTGATCAGGCGCCCGTAGACCGTGCCACCGGTGTTCTTGGCCTGCTCGCGCCAGTACGCCGCAGCATGACGCATGTTCACGAAGTGCCCCTTCAGGTGCACGCGCACGACGGAATCGAACTCCTCCTCGGTCATCGAGAAGATCATCTTGTCGCGACAGAAGCCGGCGTTGTTGACCACGATGTTCACGTCACCGAAGGTGTCGATCGCCGTCCTGAACAACGCTTCGGAATCGTTCCAGTCGGCGCAGTCGCCGTAGACCGTGATCGCTTCGCCACCGAAGGCGCGGATCTCTTCGCGCGCGCTCTCGGCGGCTTCGCGCGCTGCCGGCAGACCGATTTCGTTGATCACCACGCGTGCTCCCTGGCGCGCGAGCTGGATCGCCTCGACGCGGCCCAGACCACGGCCCGCACCAGTGACGATCGCGACTTTTCCGGACAGTTCACTCATGTTCAGCTCCTTGCTCAGTTCAGGCGTTCGATGATCGTGCCAGTGCCGACCGAAGCGCCGCAGCACATCGTGACCAGCGCGATCGACTTGTCCGTGCGCTCGAGTTCATGCAGCGCGGTCGTGATCAGACGCGCACCGGTCGAACCGACCGGATGACCGAGCGCGATTGCACCACCGCTCGGATTGACCTTCGACATGTCGGGCTTGAACACGCTCGCCCACGACAGCACCACGGCCGCAAAGGCCTCGTTGATCTCGACCAGGTCGATGTCGCTCATTTTCATGCCGGTCTTGCGCAGCACCGCATGCGTGGCGTCGATCGGACCATCGAGGTGGTAGTAGGGGTCGGTGCCGACCACCACGCCACTGATGATGCGCGCACGCGGCTTGAGTCCGCGGCGCTCGGCCTCTTCACGGCTCATCCACAGCACGGCTGCCGCGCCATCGGAAACCTGCGACGAGTTGCCTGCCGTGTGGATGCCTCCCTCCTTGACCGGCTTGAGTGCCGCCAGGCCCTCTGCGGTGGTCGGGCGCACACCCTGGTCGCGCGTCACCAGCCGCTTCTCGCCGGTGGGCTTGCCGTCCTCGCCAAGCACCGGAGCCTCCACCTTGATCACCTCGCGGTCGAAATGACCTGCTGCCCATGCTGCAGCCGCACGCCGTTGCGATTCGAGTGCGAAGGCATCGACGTCGGCACGCGTGAGTCCGCGGTTCTTCGCGATGCGCTCTACCGAACCGAACTGATCCGGCGTGCTGTCCCACGGCCACTCCGGTGGTTGGAAATAACCCGGACCGTTGTACACGTTCGCGCCCAGTCCGACATGACTCATCACCTCGGCACCGCAGGCGATGCCGATGTCGACCTGCCCGGCGTTGATCAGCGCCGAGATCAGGTGGTTCGCCTGCTGCGCCGAACCACACTGCGTGTCGATCGTCGTCGCACCCGGAACATAACTGATCCCCATCGAAAGCCACGCGTTGCGGCACAGGTTGCCCGCCTGTTCGCCGGCCTGGGTCACGCAACCACCGATCAGCTGATCGACGTCTTCCGGCTTGACGCCGGCCTTCTCGATCACCGCGCGCTGCACCAGCGCCAGCAGATGTGCCGGGTGAATCCCGGACAGTTCCCCAACCACCATCTTGCCGCGCCCTATGGGCGTGCGCAGTGCTTCCACGATCACGGCTTCACGCATCGTCGACTCCTCGTTTGCGGGTACATGGACCGGTGACACAGCAGCCACACGGCAACGCCAGGCCTTGCCAGGTTCTGTGTCAGGGCGCCGATTGTGGGCCCTGGCGCACTCAATGCAATGACAATACGCTTCGCCCGCTCCTGACATCTGGACTCAGGTGCCGAAGGTATGGGACGCGGCGCGGACGATCGCTATGATAGCCAGCTTCGTCAACCACGCCACACCGTCGCAACACAGGAGCAGCCGATGAGACAATACCGATTCGATGACGTGGACGCCCTGCAGGAACTCGTTTCACCGGATTTCGGCGCCTGGAGCAGCGAGGTCGAGATCACGCAGGATCTGATCGACCGTTTCGCGGATCTCTCGGGTGACCATTACTGGATCCACACCGATCCGGAGCGCTGCAAGAAGCAGAGCCCGTTCGGCACCACGATCGCGCACGGCTTTCTCACGCTGGCGCTGCTGCCGAAAATGGTGCAGGAGGCGAGCTACGAGCTGACCGGCTACAACAACATCCTGAACTACGGCTCGAACAAGCTGCGCTTCACCGGTGCGGTTCCGGTCGGCAGCCGCATCCATTCGCGCAACCGTGTGAAATCCGTAGAACGCCTGCCCAAAGGCACGCAACTGACGATCGAGAGCAACGTACATGTGGTCGGTCAGGAACGACCGGCGCTGGTCTACGAACTGGTCGTGATCTACATGTGACACAGGCGCCGGCAACGGCGCCATCGTTTGTTCAGCCCGAGACGGTGCCGCGCTTCGGTTGCCACTCGGGCACCAGGTTCAACTTGCGGCAATGACGCTGCGCCATCACGGTCTGTCCGTTCAGCTCGTGTGCCTCCGGCGCGCTCGCCAGCCAGACCACGACCGCAGCCGGAACCGACATCGGCGCTCCACCGTAGAGCTCGGCAAAGGCCTCACGGTCCGGACGCATCTCCATCGCTTCGGTCATCACCAGTCCGGGCTCCATGTTGAAGAACTGCAGTGCGGTGCCGGCGTATTCGACCTTCAGCACGCCTGCCATGCGGATCAGCGCCGCCTTCGACGCCGAGTAGGCAAAGCCCCAGCCTCCCTTGCCCGCCGGCGCCGGTGGATCCATCATCCCGGACTCCGAGACCACGTTGATGATGCAGCCGGATCCGGCTTCGAGCATATGCGGCAGCACCCGCTGGATCGTGTGCACGTTGGCGAACACGTTGCCGAGGAACATGTCGTGCAGCTGCTTCTGCGTAAGCTCACTGATCGCTGACATGATGCCCGGCCCCTGGTAGATGCCGTTGTTGACCAGCAGGTCGATACGGCCCCATTCGGCGTAGGTTCGTTCCACCGCTGCGTCGATCGATGCCAGATCCAGCAGGTCGAGACGGATCGGCAACGCACGCCGACCGACTGCCTCGATTTCAGCCGCCGTGGCACGCAGGCTGCCGGGCATCGGCTTGACCTCGGAGTCGCGCGAGCCGTGCTCCCAGGCCTCACCCTCTTCCAGCGTACGCGCGGTCACCACCACGTCATAACCCTTGCGTGCCAGCGCAATGGCGGTCGCCTTGCCGATGCCGCGGCTTGCGCCGGTGATGAAAGCCACTTTCGCACCCATGTCTGCCGTTCTCCGTTGTCATGATGATCCAGCGTGCAGGGTATCATCCCGCACGGCCTGCTGGCGCACCCGCCACGCATTGTCACCATCCCGACCGCAACGCTGGAGTCACCCGATGACCACCCTTCCCCACTGCCCTGCGTGTCGATCACCGCATACCTGGATCGACGGCCTGAACTACGTGTGCCCCGAATGTGCCCACGAGTGGCCATGTGACAGCACGGACGAAGCGGCGCCAGGCGACGACGCACCGATCCTCGACGCCCACGGCAATGTACTCGCCAACGGCGATACGGTGACCGTGATCAAGGATCTGAAGGTCAAGGGCTCGTCGCTGGTCGTGAAGGTCGGCACCCGGGTCAGGAACATCCGCCTCGTCCAGGGAGACCACAACATCGACTGCCGGATCGAAGGCATCGGTGCCATGCAGCTCAAGTCCGAATTCGTGCGCAAGGCGTAGCATCCACGCCAAAGCCTGAGAGTGTGTCGCAAAGCATCACGAGGCACGTGGCAATGCTCGAAGGGCTTTTGTGACAGGCTCTTGAAACCCCTGCCCCAACCCCCATCTCGACGATGTGCGTCACCGGTCCAGCACCGCGGGACGCCAGCGATGAACGCAACAGAGTCGGAGGAAGACGATGTTCACGTACCTGACGAATGGAGAGCGCGGTCTGTTCGACGAATTCGAGCGACTGCAACAGGAGATGGACCAGTTGTTCAGTGCCCGCCCACGCGGAGCAATTCGCGGCGGCAGGATCGGAGCCTTTCCGCAGATCAATATCGGTGCGACCGAAAACGAGGTGCACGTCTATGTGTACGCGCCCGGGTTCGAGGCTTCGCAGTTCGATGTGACGATCCAGCAGAACGTGCTGAGCATAGGTGGCAATCGTGCCCCGGAACCGCGCGAGCAGCGCAGCTGGTACCTGCGCGAACGCTTCGACGGCGAGTTTCGCCGCGCCGTGACGCTACCGGAGGATATCGATCCGGAACACGTGGAGGCGAGTTATCGCAACGGCATCCTGCACCTGGCGATCAGACGCCGTGCTGCCGTGCGTCCGCGCCAGATTCCGATCGCCTGAACTCGAGGAGGAAACAGCAATGAGCGAACACAAACCCGCAGCAGTCCAGGCCCACACACCTGCTGCCAGTGAACCGGCACTGCGCTCGAATGTCGACGTCTTCGAGGACAAGGACGGCATCACGCTGATCGCGGATCTGCCGGGCGTCACGGCTGAACAGCTGAACGTGCAGGTGGACAAGGAAACGCTGCTGATCGAGGCCAGGGCAGAGGTCGCGATGCCAGCCGGCCTGCAGGCGCTGCACGCCGAGGTACGCAGCAAGGCGTACCGACGCAGCTTCGCGCTGAGCGGAGAGCTTGACCCCGACCGCATCGAGGCACGACTGAAGGACGGGGTGCTGCGTCTGCATATCCCGAAGCGCAGCGAAGTGCGCCCGCGCAAAATCGAGGTGCGCGTCAACCCGGGCTGAGCGTTACCGCCGGTCCTCTCGCCGGGGCGTTCGGCGCGGGTCGAGTGCCGGACACGATACCGGAGTCTGCGTGCTCCGGTATCGATCTGCGCGGTCGGTCAGGCAATTGCGTCTCGCGCGCAACTCCGCGATCAGGCTCCGGTCTTCTTCCGTGCCCCACCCTTGCGCTCGCCGCCGCCCTTGCGTGCGCGTTCGGCAATGATGTGTTCGGCGAATTCCGCGTGCTTGAGATGGCCGTTCTTCGCCAGCCAGACAATCGAGTCGCCCAGCGTTTCGCGAATATCCCGGTATTCGATTCCGAGCTCGCGCTTGATCTTCGAATCGTCCGACGGCGTCCACTCGGTCGCGTACCAGACCGCCTCATACGTGATCGGAATCTCGAAGCTGCGCATGCTGTACAGCAGGTCTCCCAGCTTGCCGATCGTCTGCGCCACCCGCTTCGAGATGTTCACCCGTCGCAGCCGCGCGCCGACCAGGTCTTCGAGGGTGTCCGCCATTTCGGCCCACGTGAAGTACTGTCCGCCCATCATGTAGCGCGCCGGAGGACCGCCGCGTTCGATCAGCTTCACGTGTGCCGCTGCCAGATCGCGCACATCGACGATCTGCGTCCCCGATGTGGTAACGATGTAAACCACATCGAGCAGCGTCATCAGCCCTGCCATCGCCTCACTGAGCCCCGGATCGTCGGGGCCCATGATGCTGCCGGGGTACGTCGTGTAGATGCATGCGCCATTCTGTTGCAGGCCCCGCACATACAGATCCGCCTCGATCTTCGAACGACCGTACCCGACGCCCTGCGTGCCGAGCGGCGAATTCTCGTCCACCTTCTTCAACCCCGGGTTGAACAGCGCGGTGCTGCTCGAAACCTGCACGATGCGGTCGATGCCCTGCGCCACCGCCCCGCCTATCACCAGCTCGGTACCACGCCGGTTGGTGCGGATCGTCTCCAGCGCATCGGTAGCCCGGACATTGACTGCAGCCGCCGAATGCACCACCGCATCGCAATCGCGCAGCGCGCGCATCACTGACTTCTCGTCCGCAATATCACCCTTCACGTGTTCGAGCGTATCCAGGCCGAACGGCGCCATCACCCGGCGCATCTTGTCGGGGCTGCGCACCAGCAGACGCACCTCGTGGCCCGCCTCGTGCAATGCCTTTACGGTGTGGAAACCCACAAAGCCGGTGCCGCCGGTAACCAGCACCCGCAAGCCGCTGCCAGTCCTTCTGCGCACACTCCTTGCCATGCAATCTTCCTCTCAGAGATGTCGTTCGATGATCTGCCCCAGATCCACCCGTGCGCCGAGTCGCGTCGCGAGCAGGTACATGCCGCCCAGCTTGCGGTGCAGGAACATGGAATCCGCAGGCGGATTGTGCCGGTAACCGCTGCGAAAGCCCAGATCCATCGCCGCATCGCGCAGCCGCGCCGGCAGGTCCGATGCAGCAAAATCGTAGCGCCCGCGGACGAGCAGCGGCTCGCTTGCGAGCTCGAACAGATCGAGCAGAGCGTCGCGGTACGACGCACGCAGATCGCGCGGAAAGTACCCGATCACATGGGCTCCCGCGAGCAGTCGCACACGATCCCCATCGAGCGCGCCGCGAAACAGTTCGCGGTAACCGGCGACGATGCGTCGTGAATAGCGCCGCGTGGCGCCGAAATCGAGCAGCGCGATGCGCCGGGCCGCCTCCTGATAGCGGTAATTGGCGAAGTTCGGGTCGGTCTGCACGAGGCGGAATTCGAAGATTTCGCGAAACAGCAAGCGGAACAGCAGCTCGGCGATCCGGTCGCGAACCAGCTGGGTGGCCACCTCCATCCCCTCGAGGGAGCTGCCTGGCAGGTAACTCATCGCAAGCACCTTGCGGCCGGTCAACTCACTGTCCACCACCGGCGTCACGAAGTCGGGATCGTCGGCAAGCAATGCCGCAAAACGCTGCATATGCCCTGCCTCGCGCAGATAGTCGGCTTCGGCGCGCAACTGGCGCTTGGCCTCGTCGAGCAGCGGCCGAATCTCGATCCCCGCAGGCAACAACCGCGTGAGACGCAGCAGCGTTGCCACGTTGTCGACGTCGCTGTCGATCGAGCGCGCCACACCGGGGTACTGGACCTTGATCGCCAGCTGGCGGCCGTCCAGCGTGGTCGCGCGGTGCACCTGTCCGATCGACGCCGCCGCGATCGGCTGCCAGCCGAAGTCCGTGAACAGTTGTTCCCAGTCCCTGCCCCACGCCTCGCGCAGTACCGCCTCGAGCTGCTGGCGTGGCATCGCCTGCGCATCGGCGCGAAGGCGCGCCAGGATCGTCGCCAGCTCGGGCGGCAACAGATCGCCGCTGTCCATCGACAGCAACTGCCCGAGCTTCATTGCCGCGCCGCGCAGCGTCGCCAGTTGTTCGGCGAGCCGGCGCGCATTCGCCGGGGTCAGCAGCAACTCGCGTGCCGGCGGGAGCTCACCGCGCACGATCCGCCGCCCACCCTCGGCGAGGAAACCGCCCGCGATTCCTGTCGCGAGGCGCGCCATCCGTCCGAATCGCGCCAGTCGCCCGCTGGGCACCGGTTCGTCGCGCCGCCCGCCACCTCTGTGCGCCACCCTTGTCCCTCCGTCACTGTGCCGCCCGCATTGTGCGTGATCGCGGCTGCGCCTGCACGCGCGCGGATCACGCGACCCGACACGCGGTCGCTGTGTACAATCGCGCCTTTCCTGCCCGTGTGGATCGCGCCCGATGCGCCGAAACCGTTTCGACAGCACCGAGGCGCGCGGATTCAGTTGGCGCGCGCTCGCCCTGATTGCACCGTACCTGCTCGAGTACCGCGGGCGGATCGTGTTCGCACTCGGCTGCCTGGTGGCTGCAAAAATCGGCAACATCTGGGCGCCGTTCCTGCTCAAGCATGCCGTGGACGCCATGGGCGCCAGCGGGGCTTCCTGGCTCGCGGTGGCCGTCGGCATGGTCGTGGCCTACGGAGTGGCGCGCCTGGTCAACGTGCTGTTCGGCGAAATCCGCGACGCCCTGTTCGGACGCGTCACCGAGCATGCAATGCGTCGCATCGGACTGCGCGTGTTCGAACATCTGCACGCACTCGACCTCGATTTCCACCTGGAGCGACGTACCGGCGGACTCGCACGCGACATCGAGCGCGGCACCAGCGGCATCAGCTTTCTGATGCGCTTCTTCGTATTCAATATCGTACCGACCGCGATCGAAATCGTGGTCGTCGCAGCGCTGCTGGCATGGAACTAC
>DAOLKH010000039.1:0-9150 GCA_035331685.1 Pseudomonadales bacterium | reverse complement strand
GGATGCCATGGTTCCGCAGGGACATCGCGATTTTGCCGAACAGTTGCTGCGCGACCACGGCGTACCGGAGTGGCCCGACAAGGACGAACACATGGGGTTGCTCGGCTGGACGGAGGCGACCGCCTCGCCGCTGCTCGATGAAGCACTCACGCGTCCGAACGTGAAACTGATCGCAAACGCGCTCGGCACGCCACCGAAGGAGATCATCGACCGCATCCACGCCAGCGGGCGCCTGGTCGCTGCGCTGTGCGGCAAGGTGAAGCAGGCACTGCAGCACAAGCGCAACGGAGTCGACATCATCGTCGCGCAGGGCAGCGAAGGCGGCGGACACACCGGCGAGGTCGGTTCGATCGTGCTCTGGCCGCAGATCATCGACGCGGTCGCACCGCTGCCGGTGCTGGCAGCGGGTGGCATCGGCAACGGTCGCCAGGTTGCCGCCGCACTCGCAATGGGCGCCGAAGGCGCATGGTGCGGCTCGCTGTGGCTTGCCGTCGCCGAGGCATCCGCCGAACCCGAAGAGAAGGAGTGCTACTTCGCCGCCACCAGCGAAGACACCGTGCGTTCGCCGTCATGGACCGGCAAGCCGGCGCGGATGCTGCGCAACGACTGGACCGAAGCCTGGGCACAACCCGGCAACCCCAAGCCGCTGCCGATGCCGCTGCAGGGTCTGGTCAGTGCCGACGCGATGCGCCGCACCTATCGCTATGTCGCCCGCAACGACACGCGCAAGGTCGCCTTCCATCCGGTCGGGCAGGTAGTCGGGCAGATCAGGCACGTCGAGACCAGTCGCGCCGTGGTGCAGCGGTTGCTGCAGGAATACGCCGACACGATGGAGCGGATGAATCGTCTCAGCGAACCGGACTGAACCCACCGGCAAGGAAATCGCGCACGCGTCCGCGCTCGGCGAGCGCGTCGCGATATCCCATCTCCATCAAACGCTCGCAGAACTCGCCGTCGAACATCAGGTAGCTCGCAAAGCTCGCTCCCGCCCCGCGCGGCGTGATACCGAGCATGCGTTGCAGCAACCTCAGCGTGCGCGGCTGACGGTGCAGATAACGCGCGGCGATTTCGTTGAAATGCGCCGACGGCGTGATCACCAGCGTTTCGATCGGTTTCATGTCGAAGCGTTCGCACTCGGACGGCTCCAGCGCCGCAGCGATCTGGTTGAAGCGCTGCCCGAACTCGATATCCATGCTCAGGTTGTCGATGAACTCACGGTTCAGCAGGTAACCGGCCATCTGCCCGATCCCCGGGCGACGCCGGTCGCACATGGCATGGGACGGAGCGAACGGCGCCGACACACCGACCACGAACAGCCGTGTGGCGCCGCACTTCAGTGCCGGACTGATCGGATGCAGTTGCCGCAGCGCACCGTCGCCGAAGTAGCGTTTGCCGATCTGCTGCGCCGGAAACAGGATCGGGATCGCCGCCGAGGCGATCACGTGGTCGAGATTCAGCACGGCGCGCTCCCCGCGCCGATACAGCCGCTCCCACGGCTCCACGTCTCCGCCCTCGAAGAACGCCACCGAGGTTCCGGTGCAATAGTCCATCGCGGTGATGCACAGCGTGCGCAGCACTCCGGCCGCAACGTTGCGATGCAGCGCGTCGAAGTCCAGCCAGCCAGGCAGCATCTGCCGCAGCGGTGCACTGTCGAGCAAGGCGCGCGGCGCCCTTCGATCGCCGATCCCGACGAGAGCCGCGGCAAAGCGCGCGAGGTTGCCGAGCATGGCTCGCCACCGGTGGTCGTAGACGTCCGACGGTCGAACTCCACGCCATGCCGCGCAGAGCCGCGCGACTCCCGCATGAGGGCGATCAGCGGTGGCTGCCAGACAGGCGGCGTTGATCGCTCCGGCCGAAGTGCCGCACACGACGTCGAAAGGCAACGTGTCGCGGGCGTGGATCTCCATCACGCCACGCAACACGCCGGCCTGGTACGCTGCACGCGCACCGCCACCGGAGAGAATCAGTGCGGTGCTCATCGCGGCGGCAATGCCATCAACGCTGCAGGCGCCAGGTCGAGGCCGGACAACGGCACGTAACATGTTTCCGCCAGCATGGATGTCCTGTCCTGCGTGGGATTGCGCTTTCCAGTGTAGCGTGCACCGGCGAGGTACTCCTCATCTTCACCCCGCCCGTCACCCCGGTTGACTGCAGGCTGTGCCGTTCGTAGCGTAAGCACCAGCAGGCAGTCCCGCACTCGCCAGACGCCGCAACGAGGAGATGGCACCATGAATCGATTGACCGGCAAGGTTGCGATCGTCACCGGAGCGGGGCGAATCGGCAATATCGGTGTGGCAGTCTGCGACGCGTTCCTGCGCGAAGGCGCCACCGCAGTGGTGGCAACCGATCTGCGGCACGACGATGCCGAAGCGATCACTGCACGCATGGAGCACGCCCACGGAAAGGGACGCTTCCTGCTGCTCGCGCACGATGTGACCGACGAAGCAGCCTGGCGGCTGGTCCTTGCACGCACCCTCGATGCCTTCGGCACGCTCGACGTGCTGGTGAACAACGCCGGCATGTCGATTCACGGAGGCATCGAGAGCACATCGATCGAGGATCTGCGCAAGGTCATGGCCGTCAATCACGACGGTCTGTTCCTCGGCATCAAGACCTGTGTGCCGGCACTGGCTGAAGCACACACACGCCACGCGGGCGGTGGGACGATAGTCAACAATCTGTCGATGGCCTCGTACATGTCGAACGCCGGCAACATCGGCTATCACGTCTCGAAGGCTGCGGGGCGCATGCTGACGCTGTGCGCCGCAAACGAATTCGGCCCGCGGCGTATCCGGGTCAATTCGATCCACCCCGGTGTCACGATGACGCCGCTGATCCGCGAAGGCCTGCGCGACTATGTGCAGGCAGGTCTGTGGCCCAGCGAGGACGAGGCCGAGAACGCGCTTGCCGCGATGAGCTGGCTGAAGACGACCAGCCGGCCCGAGGACACCGCCCACGCCTTCGTGTACCTCGCCTCCGAGGAAGCGCGTTTCGTGACCGGCGCCATGATCATGCACGACGGCGGCATCGGCAGCGTGTACTGAGCTGCTCGAGGCGCTCGCTTACTGCACCACTGCCGCAACGGTGGCACGCAACGCCTCGTCGAGGTCATCGAGCGCATAACCGAGCGCGCGTTGCGATGGCACCGGATCGATGAACAGGCGCTCCATCTGCAGCTCGGCAAAACGCGGCAGGTCGAGTCCGCTTTCCTTGCCCTGCAGCCGGTTCCACCAGTGCCCTGCCTGGAACCCGAAGCGCGTCAGTCGCGCCGGCAGCGTGTGCACGCGAACCTGGCGCCCGTCGGCCAGCGCAAGGCGCATCAGCAGTTCACTCCAGTCGAGGTTCTCCTGGCCGATCGGGTAGCGACGACCCGCCTTGCCGCGCTCGATCGCGGCGGCAATCGCCTCCCCCGCCACCGTGGCCGAAATGCAGGCGCTGCCGCCGTCGGGGTAGTACAGCCGCCCGCTCTGGCGCAGGTAGCGCACCAGCGGAGCCCACAGGGGTTGCCAGCCCTCCACGGGCAGTGCGCCGAACACATAAGGCAGTTGCACGACCATGCCGGCCATCCCCGGTACCGAGCGCGCAACGCGCTCCTGCTCGAGACGACTGCGGATGTAGGGATGGTGGGAACCCAGCTGCAGTTCAGACCAGTGCCGCGCGAAATGCGCAAAATACGAACCGACCACAACCCCCCGCGTGGCACCGGCATCGCGCGCGAGCGTCAGCACGCGCTGCAGGTCGTCGACGTTCGCCTTGCGCAGCTTCGGGTAGACGGGACGCGGCGGTGTGCTGCGCTCGTCCATTCCTGCAGCAAAAACAAGCGCATCGTGACCACGCAACATGCTGCGCAGACGCGCGTCGGACAGATCGTCCAGGTTGCCGGACAACACCCTCACACCGCGCGCAAACAGACCCTTCGGCGGCCCCGGCGGCAAGCCCAGCACCGTCGCCTTCCAGCCCCGCGCGAGACACGAGCGCACGGTATGCCAGCCGAGAAATCCGGTTCCGCCGACCACGAACACGCGCATCTGAAATTCACCTGAATGACCAGCAGTCGTAGCCGATTGTAGTGAGTTGCGGCAGATTCCGCTGCGCGCGTCACCTGATCTGCGTTATGGTGCGGACCCGACAGCCGCGAGCCAGGTTCGTATCGGATGCCCACGACAGTCATGCCGGAATCGACCGGCGTCCCGATCACTCAGCTTTTGCAACCCGGCGTCTATCGCCACTACAAGGGTCGCGACTACGAGGTACTGGGAACCGCCACCCACAGCGAAACTGGAGAACACCTCGTCGGCTATCGCCCGTGCTACGGCGACCGTGGCCTGTGGGTGCGTCCGCAGTCGATGTTCCTCGAGACCGTCATCGTCGACGCAAAACCGGTGCCCCGCTTCATGCCACTCGGCGACGGGGCGCGCCCGGCCTGAGGCGCGGCGTGTACGGCGACACGGCATGAAACCGGTAGTCCAGGCAACATTCGACCACGAGGCGTCGATACCACGGTGCTCCACACGCTGTGCCGCCCTGGTGCTGGCCGCACTGCTCTCAGCCTGCAGCGCGGGCCCCGACTACCGCCCACCCGCAACGCCGGCACCGACGAGCTGGAGCGCACCGATCCCCGCTATCGAAAACAAGGCGCCGGATGATCCTGCCGCGCTTGCAACGTGGTGGCGGCATTTCGACGATCCGCTGCTGGAACGCCTGATCGAACGTGCGCTGGCCGCCAACCCCGATCTGCATTCGGCACAGGCACGCCTGCGCGAGGCACGTGCAGCGCGCGAGCAGGCGATTGCAGCCTGGTATCCGACGGCAGGAGTCAGCGTCTCCCGTTCCGACAGCCACGGGCACGATGCAAACGGTCGCGGGCAAACGAATCGTCTGTATCGCGCAGGCTTCGACGCCGGCTGGGAGATCGACCTGTTCGGCGGCACACGCCGCGCCAACGAAGCGGCACAGGCAGAGCTGGAGGCAGTGCGCGCGGACCTGTACGCGCTGCGCGTATCACTCGCGGCCGAGGTCGCGCTCGAATACACGGACCTGCGCCGGCTGCAGCAACAACTGGACATCGCACAGCACAATCTCGACACGCAGACCGAAACCGCGCAGATCGCCGAGTGGCGCACCATGGCAGGGCTCGCCAGCGCGCTCGATGCAGAACAGGCAATCGCAGCTCGCGAGCAGACCCGCGCGCGCATTCCCGCACTCACGACGGCACTGGCACAGACGCGTCACCGCCTGGGCGCACTGCTCGCCGATCCTGCGGAGACCACGCTGGCAGATCTCGCTCCTCCGCAGCCGATACCATTGCCGCAGTGGCAGCTTGCGGTAGGGATACCGGCAGATGCGCTGCGCCGGCGACCCGATGTGCATGCTGCCGAGCGCCGACTCGCCGCCGCGACGGCGCGCATCGGCGTCGCCACCGCGGCGCGCTACCCTTCGCTTTCGCTCAGCGGCACCCTCGGCCTGCAGGCACGCACGTTCGGCGGACTCGATGCGCACGACACCGGCTCGCACTCACTGGGCTCCTCACTTGCAGCCACGCTGTTCGACGCCGGTCGCCTGCGACGCGAGGTCGAAATCAGCAATGCACGCGAGCAACAGGCGCTCGCAGCCTGGGAGAGCGCCGTTTTCGGTGCAGTGGAGGAAACCGCCGACGCACTCGCGGCACTCGACGGCAGCCAGCGCGAGCATGCCGCACTCGGTGATGCGGCGGCTGCGGCCCGCACAGCAGCCACGCTCGCGCGTGCCCAATACGAGGCAGGCCTGATCGATTTCGCGACACTGCTGCTCGCCGAACGCACCCGGCTCGACGCCGAGAGCGCCGTGGCTGCTGCGCGTGCCGATACCGCCGGTGCGATGATCCGGCTCTACAAGTCGCTTGGCGGCGGCTGGGAACCCGCCACAGACACGAAGGATCGAGGATGAAAATCGACGACATCAACAACATCCTTCGCCCCCGCAGCGGCGGCGGGCGCTTCACTCCATGGCTCATCGGGGCCGGCGTGCTTCTGCTGGGTTCCGTCGCATGGTGGCTGTACGTGCAGGGCAGCGACGGCGTCGAATACCGCACGGCAGAACTGCGTCGCGGCGATCTGCGCGTAACCGTCTCCGCCACCGGAAACCTGCAGCCGACCACCAAGGTCGACGTCGGCAGCGAGCTCTCCGGCACCATCGCCGCGGTGTTCGTCGACGACAACGACACGGTCACACAGGGCCAGGAACTGGCACGCCTGGACACCAGGAAACTGCGCAATCAGCTCACCGAAGCACAGGCCTCGCTGGCCGCTGCCGAGGCGCAGGTGCTGCAGGCACGCGCCTCGGCCGCCGAGGCACGCGCAAATCTCGAGCGCCTGCAACACGTCGCCAGGCTGTCCGGCGGCAAGGTGCCCGCGCCTGCGGAACTCGATGCCGCCAAGGCGGCGCTGAAGCGCACCGAGGCCGCGACCACCAGCGCCCGGGCGGCGGTCGAACAGTTGCGCGCCGCAGCAGGCGTGGTGGAGACCAATATCGGGCTGTCCTCGATCCGCTCGCCGATCAACGGCATCGTGCTGGCCCGGTTGATCGAGCCAGGGCAGACCGTGGCCGCGCAGATGCAGGCGCCCATTCTGTTTACCCTCGCCGAGAATCTCACGCAGATGAAACTCGAAGTGGCTGTCGACGAAGCCGATGTCGCACAGGTCAAGGAAGGCCAGCCAGCCACCTTCACAGTCGATGCCTGGCCAGGCCGCGAATACCCTTCGCACATCACGCGCGTCGGCTTCGGATCGCAGGAGCAGGAAGGCGTGATCTCGTACAAGACCGTGCTGACGGTGGACAACGACGACCTCAGTCTGCGTCCCGGCATGACGGCGACTGCGGAGATCGAAACCGATCATCGTGA
This sequence comes from Pseudomonadales bacterium, assembly GCA_035331685.1. GTDB lineage: Bacteria > Pseudomonadota > Gammaproteobacteria > Pseudomonadales > UBA5518 > UBA5518. Next base: position 2,270 of record DAOLKH010000039.1, on the reverse strand, counting down.
AGGCGTGCTGCTGGTGCCGAACGCCGCACTGCGCTACATACCGGCGCCCCGGGCTGGCGGATCGACGCCATCCGGTGGCTTGCTGGGCGCCCTGCTGCCGCGTCACCCGGCGTCCATGCAGCGCCCGGGATCCGCCGGCAACGCCGGCAACGGCACGCAGCGCATCTGGGTTCTGCAGGACCGGCAGCCACGTGCGGTCCAGGTACATGCCGGCGCGAGTGACGGCTCCTTTACCGAGGTCAGTGGCGAAGAGCTGCGCGAAGGCATGGCCGTGATCGTCGAGCGCACGGAGAAGCGTGCTTGAATGCGGGTACCGAACCGCTGATCCGTCTGCGCGATATCACACGCAGCTACGGCAGCGGTGACGCGCGTGTGCAGGTGCTGCACGATGTGAACCTCTCGATCGCGGTGGGTGAGTTCGTTGCCGTGATGGGACCGAGCGGATCAGGCAAATCGACCGTCATGAACATCATCGGCTGTCTGGACTCGGCAAGCAGCGGCAGTTACGAATTCAGCGGCGTACGGGTCGAGACGCTGACACGCAACCAGCGCGCACTGTTGCGCCGTCGCTACATCGGTTTCGTGTTCCAGGGCTTCAACCTGCTGGGGCGTACCTCGGCGCTGGAAAACATCGAACTGCCCCTGATTTATCGTGGCGAACCGACCGCAAAACGCCACGCCATGGCGCGGGCCGCGCTCGCCGCCGTCGGACTCGCCGATCGCGAACGACACACGCCTGCCGAGCTGTCCGGCGGTCAACAGCAGCGCGTCGCAATTGCACGCGCGATAGTCACCGATCCGGTGGTCCTGCTCGCCGACGAGCCGACCGGCAACCTCGACACACGCACCACGCACGAGATCATGGAACTGCTGACGCGACTGAACGGCGAACAGGGAATCACGATAGTGATGGTGACTCACGAAGCGGACGTGGCCGCATACGCGAAGCGCGTGATCCGTTTCCTCGACGGGCGCATCGTTGCCGACGCCCCGACCGCGGGACAGCACTGATGCTCGGCAACGCCATGCTGCTCGCACTGCGTGCGATCGGCCGCAACCCGATGCGCTCGTTCCTGACCGTGCTCGGCATCGTGATCGGCGTTGCTGCCGTGATCACGATGGTCACGCTCGGCAACGGCGCGACACGTTCGATCCAGGAACAGATCGGCAGCATGGGCAGCAATCTGCTCACCGTGCGTCCCGGCCGACGCATGGGGCCACCCGAAGGAGCCGCGAACTTCCGCAGCGCCGACGTCGAGGCGCTCGCGAGGGAAGTGCACGAAGCCGAGGCAGTGGTTCCGGTCGCGAACGCGAGCGTGACGGTGGTGCGCAATGCGCGCAACTGGAGCACCAGCGTGACCGGCACCACGTCCGACTATCTGTTCGCGAACAAGTGGGCCCTTGCCGACGGTCGCAGCTTCACTGCGGCAGAACAGCGAGCCGGCACCGCAGTGTGTCTGCTCGGGGCAACGGTGCTCAGGGAGCTGTTCGGCTCGGCCGACCCGCTCGGAGAACATATCCGCGTCGGCAAGTTCGCCTGCCAGGTGATCGGAGTGCTCGCCGCACGAGGCCAGTCGGCGATGGGGCGTGACCAGGACGACACCGTGCTGATGCCGTTGCGCACCGTGCAGCGACGACTGAACGGCACGCCGGACATCGGCTATATCCAGGTTGCCGTGCGCAACGTGGACTCGCTCGATTCGGTCAAGAACCTGGTTACCGGCATCATGCGCGAGCGCCGGCGCATCGGCCGCAACCAGAGTGACGATTTCATGGTGATGGACCCGCGCCAGCTCATGGAGGCGTTGACCGGCACCACGCGCACGATGACGACGCTGCTCGGTGCGGTCGCCGCCGTGAGCCTGCTGGTCGGTGGCGTCGGCATCATGAACATCATGCTGGTATCTGTCACCGAGCGCACGCGCGAGATCGGGATCCGTCTCGCGATCGGAGCGCTCGAACGCGAGGTACTGCTGCAGTTCCTGGTCGAGGCGGTGGTACTCGCCACCCTCGGCGGGCTGGCAGGCATCGTGCTGGCTACCGCCGTCTCGCTCGCGATTGCCCACGCGATGAGCCTGCCATTCGTGTTCACGAGTGGCGTCTATCTGCTGTCCTTTGCGTTCTCGGCACTGATCGGAGTGCTGTTCGGCTATTTCCCGGCGCGCCGGGCAGCGCGCCTGGACCCCATCGACGCGCTGCGTCACGAATGACCCGATCCCGGGGCAGGCGCGCCCCAGTCCGCACGCTGCATCCCTGCAGCGTGCGTTTGC
>DAOLKH010000038.1:0-9208 GCA_035331685.1 Pseudomonadales bacterium | reverse complement strand
CCTGGATGGTGCGGCGGATCTCGTCGTCGCGCCCGATCACCGGATCGAGCTTGCCTTGCGCGGCACGCTCGGTCAGGTCGACGGTGTATTTCTCGAGTGCCTGACGCGTGCCCTCGGCCTGCGGGTCGTCGACCGACTCGCCACCACGCACCAGGTCGATCGACTGCTCGAGCGTCTTGCGCTCCAGCCCCGACTGCTTCAGTGCCTCGCCGACCCCGCTGCGATCCTCGAGTGCGGCCAGCAGCACCAGTTCGCTGGAGATGAAACGGTCCTTGCGCTGTTGCGCCAACTTGTCACTGAGGTTCAGCAGTCGCGTCAGTTCATTCGAGACGTGTACATCACCACCCGTGCCTTCGACGCAGGGCAGGCGTTCGAGCAACTCGCCGATGCGCTTGCGCAGCCCCCTGACGTCCACACCGCACTGCAGCAGCAACGGGCGCACGGTCCCGCCCTGCTGTTCGAGCAGCACCTCGATCAGGTGTGCCGGCATGATGAAGTTGTGATCGCGCCCGAGCGCGAGCGACTGCGCATCCGCCAGGGCGGCCTGCAACTGGTTGGTCAGTCGATCCATTCGCATGAAGTGTCACCTGTGGCTTGCGAGCCGGATGGCCCACGTTGCATACCTATCTGGGGGGTGGGACCACACAATTCAAGCGCAGAGCCTCTCAGTGTGCGATCCAGATCAGGCTCGCCATGCGTCCACAAACGCCGTCACGGCGATAGGAAAAGAACGACTCCGGCTCGCCGTACGTGCAGCGGCCACCACCGTGAACCTGTGGCACGCCAAGGCGCGCAAGCTCTGCACGCGCCAGCGCGTACAGGTCGGCGTGATAACGCGAAGTCCCGTCGTGCGCCGGCACGAAGGCTGCACGCACGGCCAGCTCGTCGCTGCGCGCAAGGAACGCTGCGCGCACCTCGGCACCGACCTCGAAGGCCAGCGGTCCGATCGCCGGTCCTAGCCACGCCAGCAATTCGTCGCAAGGCGCCGAAAAGCGCCGGACCGCAGCCTCGAGCACGCCTGCCGCAAGTCCGCGCCAACCGCAGTGCACCGCCGCCACTTCGGTGCCGACGCGATCGGTCAGCAATACCGGCAGGCAGTCGGCCGTGAGCACCGCACACACCACGCCCGGCGTCGCCGTCCAGCACGCATCGGCAATCTGCGGGGTTCCATCGTTGCGCGCCTCCACCACCGTACAACCATGCACCTGATCGAGCCACTGCGGCGCGCAGGGCAGCGCCAGCGCCGCAGCCAGCAATGCGCGGTTGTGTGCCACCGCCTGCGGCTCATCACCCACGTGCACGCCCAGGTTGAACGAAGTCCACGGCCCCGTGCTGCGCCCACCGCGGCGCGTGCTGACGCAGGCGTGCACGCACGCAGGCGCGGGCCAGTCGGCGGCGATGAATCCTGGGGGTTCAGCCATCACCGTGCTCGCGCAGATCGGCGTCCAGCGCCTCGATCAGCGTGCACAGATCGGCAGGCAACGGCGCCTCGAAACGCATCGCCTCGCCACTCGCCGGGTGCGCGAAGTCCAGCCGGAACGCGTGCAGGGCCTGGCGTCGCAAACCCTGCAGACAATCGATCAGCGCCGACGAAGCACCGCGCGGCAGGCGTGCCCGGCCACCATAGACGGGATCGCCGACAATCGGGAAACCGGCTGCCGCCATGTGCACACGGATCTGGTGGGTACGACCGGTTTCGAGCAGCACTGCGAGCAACGTGTGGGCACGGTAGCGCGCCAGCACGCGGTAATGCGTCACGGCACGCCGACCGCCGGAGTTCAGCACCGCCATGCGCTGGCGATCGCGCGGATGGCGGCCTATGGGCCGGTCGATGGTCGCGCCGCTGACGAGCAGTCCATTGACCAGGGCGCGGTACTCGCGCCGGACCTCCCGCGCCTGGATCGCCGCGCTGAGCGCGGTCTGGGCAGCCAGCGTCTTCGCCACCACCAGCACACCGCTGGTATCGCGATCGAGCCGATGGACGATGCCCGCGCGCGGCAGATCCGCAAGCGACGGGCAATGCACCAGCAGTCCGTTCAGCAGGGTGTCGTCGGCGTGTCCGGCTGCCGGATGCACGACCAGTCCGACCGGCTTGTCGAGCACCAGGATCGAATCGTCCTCGTAGAGGATCGCCAACGCCATCGGCGTGGCGCTCCAGGTCGCCTCGCTGACTGTTTCCGCATCCAGCACCAGCGTGTCACCGGTGAGCACCGCGCTGCGTGCGGATCTGGTCTCGCCGTTGACACGCAGCCGACCCTCGCGGATCCACTGCTGCAGGCGCGTGCGCGAAAATTCCGGCAACAGCGCGGCTGCCGCCTGGTCGAGACGCACTCCGGCTGCACTCGCGGGCACGACGGCAGTGCGTGTGATGTGTTCCATGGCTACCCGTACGGCGATGCCGGCAACTGCCGGCCAGGCGCGAGTCTAGCAACCCGCACCGATGCTGTCCGCCCATGCCCCATTGCTGCCTTGCACTGCCCTTCCGTCGGCATGAATGCCGACCTACGCAGGTCGGGCTTCAGCCCGACAGTGCATGGCGGCAATCCCGTCGGCATGAATGCCGACCTGCGTAGGTCGGGCTTCAGCCCGACAGTGCGTGGCGGCAATTCCGTCGGCATGAATGCCGACCTGCGCAGGTCGGGTTTCAGCCCGACAGTGCATGGCGGCAATTCCGTCGGCATGAATGCCGACCTGCGCAGGTCGTGGCTTCAGCCCGACTGCGCTGCTTTGGCCCTCTTGCGGTCGGTGTGCTTAAATAGGCGCCCGCAACGACCCTCCCGCGAGTCGAATACCCGATGCGATTGATTCAGTCCCTGCTGATCGTGACGCTGCTTGCCGCCGTGGCAGGATGCTCCTGGTTCAAAAGTGATGACGATGTGCCTCCAGACCAGGGCGAACGCCAGCTCTACGAAGCCGCGCGCAAGAACCTCGACGCCAACAACTACGATCTTGCGATCAAGAACCTGCAGCTTCTCGAAGCGCGCTACCCCTTCGGCCCCTACGCCGAACAGGCACAGCTCGAACTGATCTACGCACATTTCCGCAACTACGACCACGAAGAAGCGGTCGCAGCGGCGGACCGCTTCATCCGCCTGCATCCGCAGCACCCGAACGTCGACTACGCGTACTACATGAAGGGCCTGTCGTCGTTCACCGAAGGCCAGGGCCTGCTCGAGCGCTTCCTGCCCACCGACATGACACAACGCGACCCCGGACCGGCGCGGCAGTCCTTCGCGGATTTCGCGCAACTGCTGTCGCGATTCCCGAATTCCGAGTACGCAGCGGATGCGCGCGCGCGCATGGTGCACCTGCGCAATCTGTTGGCCCGCTACGAAATCAACGTTGCGAACTACTACTTCAAGCGCAAGGCTTACGTCGCGGCACTCAACCGTGGGCGCTACGTGGTGGAGAACTTCCAGGAAACACCGGCGGTCCCGGACGGGCTCGCCGTGATGGCCCAGGCGTACCTGCTGCTGGAGATGCCGGAAGAGGCGGAGACCGCGATTGCCGCGCTGCGCACGAACTATCCGCAGCATCCCTCGCTGGACAAGGCGGGCAATTTCATCGCTCAGCTCTACCCGGATCAGGCCGAGCGTTCGTGGTCGAACCGACTGAGCTTCGGGCTGATCGATCGCGCCACGCCCCCGCGTTTCGACAACCGCGACCTGTTCCCGTAGGTCGGCATTCATGCCGACGGGAATGTCGGGTTGAAACCCGACCCACATCGCGCAACGTTCAATGCCGTAGGTCGGCATTCATGCCGACGGGAATGTCGGGTTGAAACCCGACCTACGCGGATCAATCGCCGGGCTGCCAGCCTGAGGTGATCGGATAACGCCGGTCACGGCCGAAGGCCTTGCGCGTGATGCGCACCCCGATCGGCGCCTGACGGCGCTTGTACTCGTTCATGTCGACCATGCGCGCCACGCGGTACACGGTATCGGGGTCGAAGCCTTCATCGATGATCGCGTTCGCGCTCATCTCGCGCTCCACATAACGCTCCAGAATCCGATCGAGCAGCGCATAGGGCGGCAGCGAATCCTCGTCCTTCTGGTCGGGTGCCAGCTCGGCCGACGGTGGACGGTCGATGACGCGCTGCGGGATGGCTGCCGAAACGCCGTTGCGATGGCGCGCCAGCTCGAACACCAGCGTCTTGGATACATCCTTCAGCACGTCGAAGCCACCTGCCATATCGCCGTACAGCGTGGAATAGCCCACCGCCAGTTCACTCTTGTTGCCGGTCGTGAGCACGAGGCTGCCCTTCGTGTTCGAGATCGCCATCAGCAGTACACCGCGGCAGCGTGCCTGGATGTTCTGCGCAGTCACATCGGCCGTGCTGCCAGAGGTTTCCCCGTCCAGCGCAGCCATGAACGCATCGACCATCGCCGCAATCGGCAGCACACGAAAGCGCACACCCAGCGTTGCTGCCTGGGCAGTGGCATCCTCGATACTCATCCCGGAGGTGTAGTGGAACGGCATCATCACCGCCTCCACGCGCTCGGGGCCGAGTGCATCGACTGCGATCGCGAGCACGAGCGCCGAATCGATGCCGCCCGACAAACCCAGCACCACGCCCTTGAAGCGGTTCCTGTCCACGTAGTCGCGCACGCCGGTCACCAGCGCGGCATAAACAGCAGCGTGGCGTTCGAGCAGAGGCTCCACACGGCCGGGCGCAAACCCCGCACGCCCGGCGGCATCACGCAGCACACGTACCGGAGACAGTCCCGCCTCGAAGCTCGGTGCCAGCACCGCCAGCGTGCCATCCGCTCCGATCGCCATCGACGCACCGGCGAACACCAGCTCGTCGTGTCCGCCGACCTGATTCACCCAGATCACGCCCAGACCAGCGGCCGTCGCCCGACGTTCGACGATCGCGGAATGCCCCAGATAACTCTCGAGCTGAAACGGCGCTGCACTGATGTTCAGCACCAGCTCTGCGCCCGCCTGCCGCGCCAGCTCCATGGGCCTGTCGAACAACGCATCCTCGCCGACCGACAGCGCGACGCGAAAACCCTCGATCGCCACCACGCACGGCGCCCTGCCTGCACTGAAATAACGTCCTTCGTCGAAGATCGGATCGTGCGAGAGCTCGATCTTCGCGTATTCGGCAACGACCTTGCCCCCGTGCAGCAGACCGGCGACGTTGCGCAGACCGTGTGCGCCTTCGCGCGGATAACCGAGCACCACCCACAGTTGCGGTGGCAGCTCGCGACACAGGCGATCCAGCGCCCGTTCGATGCGCAATGCCATGCTCGCGCGAAGCAGCAGATCTTCGGGCAGGCAGCCCGTGAGCACCAGCTCGGGGAAAAGCAGCAACTGCACGGCGTGAGCCTGCAGCGCAAGACGACTCTGTTCGATCACCGCCGTGACGTTGGCGTCGATATCGCCGACCCGCGGGTTCATCTGCACCATCACCACGTCGAGTCGAGCCATGGCGCGCACACTCCTGTTTCGAGGACGCGAATTGTCCTGCAATCCGGCCATTGCCGGCAAAGCCATCCGGCGTTGGTCGATCCGATGCCGTCGCGACGGTGCCGGAGCGTCCCGGAATGCAGCAGCGGGCTAGAATGAGTCATAGTCTGCGGGCCAAAGCGTGAGGATCACTGCGCATGTTGCTGTTTCGACTGTTGCTGCTGTTCGCGATGGCATTCATCGCCTGGCGCATCTACCGTCTGCTGACGATGCCGCGCGTGCCTGGCAAGGAGCGCACACAGCGCCTGCGCGGTGCCGAAGACATGGCCGAGTGCACCCTGTGCGCACTGCGCGTGCCGCGCTCGCAGGCCATCGCCACCGGCGATCGCTGGTACTGCTGCGAAGACCACTGGCGCCAGGGTGAACGCAGCCGCAGAAGCAACGACGCGTGAACACGCGCCCGTCCGCCACCGTCGGCAGCGGCGACCCGCTGTTCAGGATCTACGCGTGGTACCGCTTTGCGCTGTCGGTCCTGTTGCTCGCGGGCTACTTCGCGTTTCGTGTCGGGCACTCCGATGTGCCCTTCCTGCCGTTGCTCTACCTCGGTACCGCCGTTCCCTACGCAGCCCTGAACCTGCTCACGCTGGCTGCGGTGCTGGCGCGACCACGTCATCCGCGCACCCGCCACATATTCCTGATCCTGGTGATCGACATCGCCGCACTGGTACTGATCACGCACGCGAGCGGCGGCATGGACAGCGGCTTCGCGATCCTGCTGATGGTCACCGTCGCGGCTGCCGCGATCTTCGTTTCCGGACAGATCGCGACCCTGGTGGCCGCGGTCGCCAGTCTCGCGGTGCTCGCCGATGCGTTGGTGTTGGTCGTCGCGCACGACGGCGGCAGCAACTCGCTGCTGCCGGCCGGACTGCTGGGGATATTGCTGTTCGCGAGCTCACTGCTGATGCAGCGTCTGGCGACGCGTCTGCGTCACAGCCAGGAGCTCGCGGACGAAAAGAGCCAGGAAGTTGCCGAACTCGAGCATCTCAACCGCCTGATCGTGCAACGCATGCGCACCGGACTGCTGTTCCTGGACGCCGACGACCGCATGCGCGTCGCCAACGAGGCCGCACTGCAACTGCTCGGCATCGCGGAACACGGCAACAGCTCCGACGGCGTGGTGCGCCGCCTGCGCCTGCCGCCGCTTGCACGCGAGGCACTGGAGCGCTGGCGCGAGGACCCGCAGCACGCCAACGCTCCGCTGCGCCTGCGTGAGACCGGACCACTGGTGCTGCTGTCGTTCACCTCGCTGCAGGGACCAGGCGGCACCGGTACGCTCGCGTTCGTCGAGGACTTCTCGCAGATCACCCAGCAGGCGCAGCAGCTCAAGCTCGCCTCGCTTGGGCGCCTTACGGCAAGCATCGCGCATGAGATACGCAATCCGCTGGGGTCGATCAGCCACGCCGCGCAACTGCTGCGCGAATCGCCGCAGTTGCCGTCCGAAGACATGCGCCTGGTCGAGATCGTGCTCGGCAACGCGGAGCGCACCAACAAGGTGATCGAAAGCGTGCTTTCGCTCTCGCGCGGGCAGCAGCCGCGCCCGGAGCTGATCGCGCTGAACGCATGGCTGCAACACTTCGTCGACGAGTTTGCGCAGCACGACGCCACTGCCTCGATTCGCTTCGAATCCGCCGTGCCTGCCACCGGCAGCGAAGTGCGTGTGGACCCGACGCATCTTCGCCAGGCAATGACGAATCTGTGCGAGAACGGGCTGCGTTACAGCGAACGCGCGACCGGCAAGCCCACGCTGCATATCAGGTTGGAGACCGACCCGCACAGCGGGCTGGTACGCGTCGACGTGATCGACCAGGGCAGTGGCGTTGCACCCGGGATGATTGCCAACATCTTCGAACCGTTCTTCACCACCGAGCACGGCGGCACCGGCCTTGGCCTGTACCTCGCGCGTGAACTTTGCGAGGCTAACCAGATCCGGCTGGAATACCTGAACACGGCGGATACCGGAAGCTGCTTCCGGCTGAATTTCGGCCACCCGCAACGACGCGGCGTCACGCAGATCGAGGCGCTGCAGGAATCCGTCAAAGGCAGCAGACAGGAAACATGAGCAGCGCAGCAATCCTGATCGTCGACGACGAACCCGATATCCGCGAACTGCTGGCGATGACGATCCGTCGCATGGGCTTCGATGCGTATTGCGCGGAAAACCTCGACAGCGCGCAGCGCATGCTCGAACGCAGGCGCTTCGACTTCTGCCTCACCGACATGAAACTGCCCGATGGCAACGGGCTGCAGTTCATCGAACACGTGCAACAGCACCACGAAGGGCTGCCGGTCGCAGTGATCACCGCATTCGGCAGCATCGACCTCGCGATCGAATCGATGAAGGCGGGAGCATTCGATTTCCTGTCGAAACCCATCGACCTGGAACGGTTGCGCGTGCTGGTGGGCAACGCGCTGCGCGTTGGCAGCGCGGACACGGCACTCAGGCATCCGGCGGATGTGCAGTTGCTGGGCGACACCGAACCGATGCAGTCGCTGCGCGCCCAGATCGCGCGGCTCGCGCGCAGCCAGGCACCTGTCTACATCACGGGCGAATCCGGCACGGGCAAGGAGATGGTGGCGCGCCTGATCCACGCCAACGGACCACGTGCGAGCGCACCGTTCGTGCCCGTGAACTGCGGCGCCATTCCCGGCGAGCTGATGGAGAGCGAGTTCTTCGGCCACCGCAAGGGCAGCTTCACCGGCGCGATCAACGACAAGCAGGGCCTGTTCCAGGCCGCACACGGCGGCACACTGTTCCTCGACGAAGTGGCGGACCTGCCGCTGCCGATGCAGGTGAAGCTGCTGCGTGCGATCCAGGAAAAGGCCGTACGCGCGATCGGCGCGGAACAGGAGGCGCGTGTCGACGTGCGCATCCTCAGCGCAACCCACAAGAACCTTGCCGAGGAAATCGAACACGGCCGCTTTCGTCGCGATCTGTTCTATCGCATCAACGTGATCGAGTTGCGGGTGCCGAGCCTGCGCGAGCGCCGCGCGGATATTCCGCAGCTCGCCGAGGCGTGCATTCGCCGTCTGGCAAGCGAATACGGCCAGACGGCACCGCGCCTGCAGCCCGACGCATTGCGCGCGCTCGACGCGTACGCGTTTCCGGGTAACGTGCGCGAACTGGAAAACGTCCTCGAACGCGCGTTCACGCTGTGTGACGGACGCACGATCCACGCCGGCGATCTGTGCCTGGACACAGCGACGCAGGATATTTCGAGAGCGCAGGAACCAGGGTCTGCAGACATCGGCCTGCCCGACATTCCACTGGAGGAATACCTGGAGAATCTGGAACGCCGCATCATCGTGCGCGCGCTGGAACTCGAGCGCTGGAACCGTACCGCGGCAGCCAAGCGGCTGGGAATGTCGTTCCGCTCATTGCGCTACAGGCTGCAGAAGCTGGGTATCGATTGAGATGGTTCGTCGGCATGAATGCCGACCCACGTAGGTCGGGCTTCAACCCGACAGGTGCCGAGCCGATATCCCCGTCGGCATGAATGCCGACCCACGTAGGTCGGGTTTCAACCCGACAGGTGCCGAGCCGATATCCCCGTCGGCATGAATGCCGACCTACACGTGGGTCGGGTTTCAACCCGACAGGTGCCGAGCCGATATCCCCGTCGGCATGAATGCCGACCTACGTGTGGGTCGGGTTTCAATCCGACAGGTGCCGAGCCGATATCCCCGTCGGCATGAATGCCGACCCACGTAGGTCGGGTTTCAACCCGACTGGCCGTGG